>JAFAQO010000450.1 GCA_019246375.1 Mycobacterium sp.
CGCCGATGCGCTCAAGGAGCTTCGCGCCGGAATAGACGCGATGCCAGCCGAATTCGGCGTCCAGTAGAAAATGCCCAGAGCGAAGCAGCGCACCCCGGAGCTTCGCGATCGAGTGCTGCAGGTCGCGGTCTCGACATTGAACCAGGACGGTCTCTCCGGGTTCACCACCCGGCGGGTGGCCGAGCAGGCCGGCACCTCTGTGCCCGCGGTGTACGAGTTCTTCGGCGACAAGGCCGGGCTGCTGCGCGCGGTGTTCTTCGAGGGATTCCGGATGCTTTGCCGCCAGCTGCTCACCGTCCCTGAGAGCGACGACGCAGTCGCCGATGTGCAGCGGCTCATCCCGGTGTTCCGCCGGTTCTGCCTCGACTACCCGGCGCTGGCCCGGGTGATGTTCTCGCGACCCTTCCAGGATTTCGACCCCAGCCCCGAAGAACTCACGGCGTCGCCGTCGGTGCGAGAGATCTTCGTCGGCAGAATCAAGCGCTGCACCGATGCCGGACTGCTCACCGGAGACCCAGTCGATATCGCGCACGTATTACTCGCTCTGGCACAGGGTTTGGCGGTACAGGAAGGTGGCCGCTGGTTGGGCAAGTCGACGGCTTCGGTCAACCGGCGCTGGGAGGTCGGGGTAACCGGGATACTGCGAGGCTTTGCGCGCTGAAGCTGCGTGCGGGCGACGATTCAGCTCCCTTGGAGGCCTCTGGCGGCCGCTGCCGGCAGATGACACAGCGGCTGTTCTCCGACTCCGTTGGCCTTACCGGTCCTGGCGCGAATGTTGCAGCGCTGACTGGACGGTCAGCCGACAAGTGTTGCTGCGCTCAGCGGCCGCCGCGAGCGGTGTACTCGGCACGGTCGAAGAGCAGCTTGAGCGATTCAATTCTGCGGTCGTTGACTTGGAAAAACTCTGCGAATCGAACGGTGCCGCCGGGCATTTCAGCGTCATAGAGTGCGGCAGCTGCATCATCGGTGCAGAGCTGCTGCACCATGGTCAAGCCATGCATCGTCGCGGCCAAACCGCGGACCCCTTTGATGAACGGCTCCGCCCCGATCCTGTGGCCCGCGATGGGACCATGGAAGTCCAGCTCCGGGGCCAAGATCTCGCGCAGCCGCTGCTCATCGAAAGACGCCATGCCGCCCTTGAGAATGCTGTAGTAGGCCTGGATCACCCGATCGGTGGCGTTCTGGTTGTCGGTCATCGGCTTCTCCTGCGTGTAGCCGTAGGCACTCTCAAGTAGTAGTCCATGCTTGGCCGAGCTTTCCATCCTCGTGCCGGGTGTTCGAATCAGTATCGGCGGTGACGGGTGGCTGGGGCCTTAGCTGGTCTCGTTTCTAGAAATGCGACCGATCGGATCCTGTCTTACATGCGATCAGCACAGCCCAGCGCGACCGTAGGCGCACGGTGCGAGCCGAGCGATTGCCAGTTACCTCGGCCGGTGGTCCTCGTAGCCAGCTTGGTGGGTGCCTGCACACTGCCGCGGAGCCGTCTGGTCCCGGTGACCGAACCGGCGGCTGTGCAACCTGTTTATTCGTCGAGTGACGAGGGTAGTACCCCAACACTTGGTTACTCGGTAGGTGGCGCGGCAAAGTGAAGGTATTCGATGTTGCCCGTTTATTCGTTGGCCCAACGTCGAACCGCTCTGGCTGCTGTAGCGCTGTGAACGGCATGGGCTGGAGATGACTGAAGATCCACAAAGCAGTGACCACCGAATACGGCAGACCGACGTGTCACGCCTACCGTTCATGGCGGGGGTCGTGCTGGGGATTTCGGGCTTGCTCACCTTGGTACTCGGCCTGTACACCTTCAAGTCTTGGTGGGGATGGCTCTTCATCGGCGTCGGGATTACCGTCGCGGCCACCGGTGTGATGCTCGTCTTCCGCGTGTCCTGGGCACCCTGGGCTGCCGTCGTAGCGGCGTTGGCGTCATTAGTAATCTCGGCCATACGGGTGGCCGAATACCCTTGGTTTAGTATTCCGACCATAGGGTTTGACGTTCTAGCGATTTATGCTATTGCCAGGGAAATACGTTTATCGCGCGGCAGAAATCCGCTCCGCACATAAATCCGTTCACCGCGCACCAATAGCCTGTACCCGCGCACTTGCGGTTTGCGCGCCAACTTCTTCGCGTCTGGCGAAGTATCTGATGTGGGCTGCTTCTGGTTCCGCTGCCAAGCCGGCCGGTGATGACTGTCTTGGTCTGGTAACCTCACGATCTCAGCCGCCTAAAGGCCCACTGGCGCTTCAAGCTCGCGTCTGATCGACGAGGTTTCAGACGCAGGGTAGTGGCCGCGACGGCGTCTCGAACCATGGTGTCAACGTAGCCGCTGCCGCGGCGGCCGTACTTGTTGCGGTAGGCATCGTCGATTGCCTTCGGGCCGGT
>JAFAQO010000570.1 GCA_019246375.1 Mycobacterium sp.
TGGACATCATGTTTCTGCGGTTCGCCAATTCCGTCTTCGAGCCGCTGTGGAACCGCGACCGGATCCAAGCCGTGCAGATAACCATGGCCGAGGACTTCGGTGTGGAGGATCGGGGACGCTTCTACGACCCGGTCGGGGCGCTGCGCGACGTCGTGCAAAACCACCTGCTACAGCTGATCGGGCTGTTCGCCTGCGAGCCGCCCAGCGGCGCCGGTCCCGACGCGCTGCGCGACAAGCGGGTGGACGTGTTCCGCGCCATGCCCGCCGCCGATCCCGCCCACTACGTGCGCGGCCAGTACGACGGGTATCAATCCATCGCGGGGGTCGAACCGGGCTCGCAGACCGAGACTTTCGCTGCGCTGCGGCTGGGGATCGACAACTGGCGCTGGTCGGGGGTTCCGTTCTTCATCCGCGCCGGCAAGGCCCTACCGGTGCGGGCCACCGAAATCCGGGTCGTCTTCAAACACCCACCCAAGTTGGCCATCGCTGAGCTGACCCCGAATCCGGCCGAGCTCATCCTACGCATCGACCCCCACCCGAGCGCAGACCTGGTCATCCAAGCCAAAGAGCCAGGAGCCAACCGGACCCGCACCGTTGACCTGTCGCTGAACTTCTTTAAAGAACTCCTGGAAGCCCCCGAGCCCTACGAGCGGCTGCTCAGCGATGCCATGCGCGGGGACTCCAGCCAGTTCACCCGAGAGGACGACGTCGAGGAGACCTGGCGCATCGTCCAGCCCCTGCTCGACACACCCCCACCCATCGAACCGTACACACCCGGGTCGTGGGGCCCCTCCGGCACCGACACACTCCTCTCCGGGCACCCCGGCTGGCGCCAGCCCTGGCTCGATGTGAGACCTGGGGCGTGGTGACCGCTATGCGGCACGAACCAGCCGCGGTGATCCTGTCCCGCCAGGCGTTGCCGACCCCGGACCGGACCAGGTGCGCGCCCGCGTCAGGACACACCCGCGGCGGCTGTTCCCCACGATGAAATGATGACTCCGAGGCACCGTCGGCAATAGCCGGATACGCCGAAATTGACCTATTCAATTCGCCTCAGTGCGTGCAGGTTAGAGGCCAGCTGGTGCCGATCCAAATCGATTGACGCAGCCAGGGGCGGTGGTCGACGTAGGACCGCCCCCGAGCGCGCGCGTGAGCTCCGCGATCGGAATATCCTCCAGGTGCTCGACTGCGGCGATGATGTCCGCCCGAAGGCCGTCATCGGCGAACGGCTCATCCAGCCAGTGGAACTTGTCGACGACACGGTCCCACGACATCGGCCGCGTCGGTGATCCTTCGAAGTCAGATTGCTCACGATCGAACTCATGCCCGTCGTGCAAAACGACGTGTCCCCGCGCGCGGCCAACAGTGTTGCATAAACGGCGCGCATCCCGGTGATGGCCGGCGAGATGCCTTTCCAGTTCGACACCGGTTCGGTGTGCACCGCCGCCAGTAACACGTGGCAAATAAGGTGGAAGCCGGCGCTCAATGCGTTTGCTATCACCTTCAACGGCCGGATCGCCCCGACGAAAACTAACGATGCCAAGGTCAGATCCGCCGTTTATCGGACAGTCCCGTGTGGTCGGTGCTTGGTCGGTGAATCCGCGACACGCCGTGGTTTCAGATGGTGCGGGATGGCGTTATATCGCCAAGTCAGGACACCTTTCGGGGCCAAGACTAGGAGGGCTTGCAGGCTCCCCTAAGGCCGTTTTCGCCGATTAGTCGAAGGAGCACAGATCCGCAACGAAGGCTTCGAAACGACCCGCATCGGTGCAGTCAGCTGAGGTTCGGATCGTCGGTACAGTTCGCTCCCCGACGGGTCCGAATCGAAACTACCGAGTATCCGGTACGACAGTACCAGCACTTTTGCCGTCATTTTGCCGTCAACTCCCGCGGATCCGCGCGAACAACAGCGGACTGTCACGGATGTGTTTTCGCAGGTAGCGGGCACGTACGAATAAGTGCGAAGCCCGCCGAACTGGGCTTCACTCGCCTTGTAAGCGAGCGGTCGTCAGTTCAATCCTGACAGGAGGCTCACTTGTTGCCGGACTGGGTGAAAGGCGGCGTTCACCGAATCGGCGGCTTTAGGGGATCGCGGGATGGGCGGATGACCAGGGGTGGGCCGATTCCAGTTGGGAAGCGACGCTGATGAGGACGTCCTCGCGGCCGTATGCGGCGGCGAGCTGGATGCCGATGGGGAGGCCCTCGGCGTTGCGGTGCAGGGGCAGGCTGATCGCCGGCTGCCCGCTCATGTTGAACGGCGGCGTGAACGCGGCGAACCGCCCGCCGCGGCGCATCGGTGCAATCGGGTCCTCGGGATCGTTCTCGAACTCTGTCAGTGGTGGCGGCGGCTCGGCCAGCGTCGGCGTGAGCAGCAGGTCCCAGCCGTCCGCCCACCACTGCTGCAGCGCCCGCCGGAAGGCCCACCCCGCCGCCTGCGCCGCGGCGTAGTCGACGGCGCTCAACCGCTGCGCGCGCTCGACCAGCACCCAGTTCACCGGCTCGAGGTCGTGGGTCATCAGCTGGCGCCCGAGCGTGTCGCTGAACCCGCGCGCCGCCATCGCCATCTGCATCACAAACAGCGCCATGAACGTTTCGGGCAACATGCTGTCCGCCAGGCACGCCGGCCACGCCGGCTCCACGGTGTGCCCGAGTGCCTGCAGCATCGAGGCCGCGGCGCGCACCGCCGAGATGCAGTCCTGGTGCACGAAGTCGCCGCGCGGATGGATGTCGAGCAGCCCGACGCGCAGCCGACCCGGGTGCGCGCCGACCTCCTCGGCGTAGGGCCGCTCGGGCGCCGGCGCAATCACGGTGTCACCGACACCGGGACCCCGCACCGCATCGAGCAACCCCGCCGTGTCGCGCACCGTGCGGCTCACGCACAGTTCGACGCCCAGCCCCACCTCGGTGCGCGCTGGTCCGGCCGTGATTCGCCCCTGGCTCGGCTTGAGTCCGACCAGTCCGCAGCAGGACGCCGGGATGCGGATGCTGCCACCCCCGTCCGAGGCGTTGGCGAACGGCACTGTCCCGGCGGCCACCGCGGCAGCGGCGCCGCCACTGGACCCACCCGGCGTACGGTCCAATGCCCACGGGTTTCGGGTCGCCCCCCACGCCACCGGCTGCGTGGTCGGCAGACTGCCCATCTCCGGACTGTTCGTTCGCCCGGCGATGACCAGCCCGGCCGCCTTGAACCGGGCCACCAGCGTCGTGTCGGCGGCGTCGATGGTGCCCGCCTGCTTCAGCGCCCGGTTGCCATTCGATAGGGTCTGGCCGGCGAAGCTGGTGTAGAGGTCTTTGAGCAAAAATGGGACGCCGCGGAATGGACCGTGGGGCAGGTTCCGGTCGGCGGCGATGGATCGGGCGTGGTCGAACCACTCGATGACCACGGCGTTCACCGACGGGTTGGCTTGCTCGATGCGCTCGATCGCCGCCTCCAGCAACTCACTCGGCGTGACCTCACCCGTGGCCACCAGCGCCGCCTGGTCTGTGGCATCCATCCATCGCGTTTCATCGGCAAGACCGCTCATGGCTGCCGGTTGTACCACGACCGACACCGGAGCTCGCCAGTGTGCGTCATCGAGGTTGAGGCGTCCTCATACGCGATGACCGGCACTGCGGCATCGAAGACGTTGAGGCGGTCTGTGCGGACGGTCTCGCCGATCATCTGCAGCGCCGCCGGCGATACCGCTTAACGCCACCGCTCCAACGCATTTAATGCTCGTCGGTCGCCAACCGTGCACCCCAGTGTTGCGGTGGGCACACGTCGTCTACCTGCCGGGTGTGCGGCGCGGTGATCTACGGCCCGCCGCTACGCGTCGACTGCTGCGTCCTCGCCGGCCCTGCCGCGGTGCGCCAGCCACTGGTCGACCTGGAAGATGCGCTGCCACCTGATGTGAGCCGCTCGTACTCGGCCACCAATCCCGCCAGCCGCTGGCGCCCTGCCTCCCTGAGTCCGAGCGCTCGGCCAAGCCCAGTCGTCTGCCTGATATCCGCCTGCAGGTGCGCGGCCCGCTTCTCGGGCAGCCAGACGAACAGCGCCGGGGTGGGCATCCCTCCGCGCACCAACTCGACGTCACGGCTGGCGCGATACCAGCGATACCACTTGGGCGACCACGGCTCGCCTTGCTTGATCACCTTCGCGGTGGAGATTGCGTGGCCGTAGCCGTTGCAGAGGGAGCGGCGCTGCATCAGCGGCCCGTAGTCGCCGACGCCCTTCCAGCCGCTGCTCCCCTTGGTGATCACCACCAGGCCGCGCCGCTCCAGGGCGCGGGCTGCCCGACGGGCCTGGGCGATTGGCACCCCGGTCCGCTCGCCCAGGGCGGCCACGGTCAGGTTGCCGTGCTCGCTGTCGGTGAGGGTGTCCAGGATGGCCCGCTGGCTGGCGCCGAGTCCTCTGCTGATGCGGGTAAGTGTATCTCCTGGTGACCCGACGGAGCTACCGGGAGATACAGTTAAACCATGTATGGCAAGTCGCCTGGGCAGCGTAGGTAGAACTTGGCCGGAACGTAGACGTCTTCGACCTTCCCGAACCCCTGTATTCGGCTTGGGCAGTTTTCAACCGTCGAAAATGGCACTATCACAGCGCATTCCGCACGCTTCTGAGGTGGCCATTCCATCAGCCGCAGTACCAGAATCGTCAGGCCCCGTCCCTGTGGCCGCCGCTGTGCGTGAGCAAGCTGGATGCCGCGCCAGCGGCTGTCGAGCGGACCGGTCTGACGGCGTTGGCGTTGCCGCGATTCCGGATGACCCGAAGGATGTGCCGACTCAACCGGCGGCGGCCCCCCAGTGGGTGCCCCGGAGACGATGGTCCCGGAAGATATGGCCCCGGCGGGGTTGGCCCCAGGGATGTCGGGACCGTAGATATGACGGCGGAGGACGCGACGCCGGAGGGAATGGCGGTGGGGGCGGCGGTCACTAGCCCCGCTCGTTCACCCACAGAGTCAGCCCTTATCGGCGAGCCGATCTGAACTTTCACCGTTGCCCGAGTGCCGTGAACACTCCGCTACGCCCTGGCCGCTAGAACGTGTTAACCAACCTCTGCTCTTCGACCATGTGGCGAGACATTGTGTAGTGGTGGTAATGCATCGCGCACTTGATCACGCAGATAAACAACACGCTCGGATCCGGCCGCCGGCGAAGCATCGTCGTCATCCGACGGCGATAGACCTGACGCAACTCCGGTTCGGGAACGTTGCGCATCAGCCGTAGAAACAGACCGATCGCTCGCAGGGCATCGAACGACTGCGACTTCCATTTCCTCCACCGATGTCGGCGCCAGTAGGCCCTGCGAGTCCGGGCGAAGTTGAATTGGCGCGTCAGATAAAGATTTTCGAGTCGGTCGAAGTAGAAGTCGGCATCGTACAACTCCCGCATCAGCCCGATGTACCCCTCGCGCAACTCGTCACGGGTCATGCCGAGCGGAATGACATTGGTGCCGAACGCCTGTGAGTCGTCGAGATCGAGGCGGCCTTCGTTCTTCAAACGAGAGTAGAGCGGCGTCTTCGGGATGGCCGCAAGCATGCCAACCATCGCGTGCATGATGTCGGTCTGACGCATGAACTCGTGCTGGGCCTTAAAGACCCGGGCATCGTCGTGGTCAAAACCGACGATCATGCCGCACCACACTTCGAGGCCGGAATCTTGCACTTTGCGGACGCGATCGACGATCGTGCCGCCTTTTCGGACGTTTTGATACTTCTTTGTCTCCCTCAGCGATTCTTCGTTCGGGCTCTCGATGCCGATGAAGACGGTCTGGATATTGGCTGCGTCCATCAACTGCATCAGTTCATCATCTTCGGAAAGGTTGAGCGACGCCTCGGTGAAGAACGTGAATGGGTACCCCTCGGCGGCTTGCCACGCGGCGATGTCGCGCAGCAACTTCTTCACCGCGACCTTGTTGCCAATCAGGTTGTCGTCGACAATGAATGCGATTTCCAGGTGCTGCTTACGCATCGCCTCCAACTCGGCGATCACCTGCGCGCTCGTCTTCAGCCTCGGTCTGCGACCGAATATGACGATGATGTCGCAAAACTCGCACTGGAACGGACAACCGCGGGAGAACTGAATGCTGCCGAACAGATAGTCCTTGACCTTGAGCAGGTCGTACCGTGGCACCGGCACGCGAGTCATGTCGGTCGGCTCGAGTTGCTCGTAACGGCGCTGATGTCGCCCCTGGACCCACTCTGCAAGAAACTGCGGCCAAGTCGTTTCCGCTTCGCCAATGAAGACCACATCGGCCAGACCTTCGAAGTAATCTTCCTGGACACTGACCCACGGACCGCCGACGACGGTGAACACACCGCGGGCTTTGAGTTCGCGGAGGATCTCGCGCATGCGCTCGCGCTGGACGATCATTCCGGTGAGCCCCACGATGTCGGCCAGCGCCACACGGTCGTAGTCGATCGGCTCGACGTTCTCGTCGACGATCGTCAAGCGATGCTCCTCAGGGGTCAGCGCGGCGATCAGCGGCAGGCAGGCGGTCGGTAGATTGCACTTCTTGCCAAGCAGCGGAAGTGCGTGTTCGAGACCCCAGT
>JAFAQO010000601.1 GCA_019246375.1 Mycobacterium sp.
ACGTGCGACCGAAGTCGGCTTCCCACTCCTCGAAGATCGGGCCCAGGTCCAAGAACACGATGTCGCCGTCGGCGACCACCCGATCCGGCGGGCGCTCCCGAAAGGGCTGCAGGGTGTTCTCGCCTGCACGCACAATGCGCCGATGCCAGTGCCCGGTCGCGCCGAGCAGCTGCGCGGCCAGCTCGCGGATCTCGTTGGATAGCTGCCGCTCGCCGACACCGGGACGGATCATTTCGCGGCGCTCGATCTCGTCGAATAGCTGCGCCGCCTTATCCTGGGCGTCGAGAAGCCGTTCGACGCGAACCCGTTCCTCGGCGACCAGCTTCTGCACAGCAACGATGCTACGACCGCAACGGAGCACTGATGTCGCTCGTCGTACCGGCCTATCCAGAACCCCGCTACCTCAAAGACCAGCCGGAAGCCAGCGCCTGGCTCAAGAGAGCCGAGGACCCGCCGGATTACCAAACCTCCGGCACCAAATACCACTATCTGGCCAACCAGCAGGACACCGACGGCGACTACGGCCTGTACCGCGTCGACATCGCTCCCGCCGGCGGAGGCCCGGGCCCGCATTTTCACCGCTCCATGTCCGAGGCGTTCTTTGTGCTATCCGGAAAGATGAAGCTCTACGACGGCAATGAGTGGACTGAAGGTCACCAAGGCGACTTCCTCTACGTCCCGCCCGGCGGAATCCATGGCTTCCGCAACGAGGCCGATGAACCGGCGTCGATCTTGATCCTGTTCGCTCCGGGCGCACCGCGGGAGGCCTACTTCGAGGGCTTGGCGCAATTGGGCGAGCTAACGGATGACGAACGCAGAGAGTGGTTCATCCGGCACGACAACCACTGGATCCAGTAGTCAGGTCACCGTCGAAAGACATGGCACTGCAGGGAAAGTTCACCGGCAAGCGGGCGTTGGTGACTGGCGCCGACCGGGGCATCTCCATCAACGCGATCGCCCCCGGGGGCACGGCGACCGACATGGCCGAAAACGCCGCCGCATACGCGCACCCGGCACTGGCCGAGCTTCCGCTTGACACTGTCCTCGCGTCGAAGAACGCGCTGAGCAGGCTGGCCGAACCGGACGAAATCGCTTCAGTGGTCGCATTTTGGCTCTCGCCGGGTCCGGAGGATGGATTTAACTACGCAGGACGTAATCTTCGGGGATCATCGTGCGGGTGCGTTCATAAAATGTCCGGCCGCTGTATGGCAGCTGGGTGACGACCTTGCCGCTGGGGTGCCGAAAGTAGTTCGTACACGCCAGCCAAACTTTGTCCACCATGGCGGCCTGAATCTCTGCGTTGTAGCGCTGCTGCGCCGCCTGCTTCACCTCGACAGTGCGCGCTCCGCGTTCACCCATCACATCCAGGATGTGACGAACGAAAGTGGTCTGCGCCTCGTGGATGTACAGGATCGAGTTGACTCCATTTGTGTTGGGGCCGTAGAGGATAAACAGGTTCGGATAGCCGGCCACCAGCGTGCCCAGGTAAGCCTCCGCGCCGTCAGCCCACTCGTCGTGCAGGCGACGGCCACCGGTGCCGTACACGTCGATGCTGGTCAGGTAGTCGGCGGCCTTGAACCCGGTGCCGTAGATGACGGTGTCGGCACGGTGCTCCACACCGTCGGCAGTGCGCAACCCGTGCTCGGTGAACTCGGCGATAGCGGTTGTCTCAAGGCGAACCTGCGGCAATGCGAATGTGGGGTACCAATTCCTCGACATCAGTGGGCGCTTGCAGCCGAGCGGATAGTCAGGGGTGAGCTTGGCGCGCAACTCGGGATCGGCCACCTTGCGCATGAGATAGCTGCGGGCAAGTTCGGTGGCTTCCTGTGTCTGCGCTGCGTCGACGTCGAAACTGGAGGACTCGTAGGAATCGAAGGCCTCGTCGCGCAGCTTCTGGGCTTCGGCCGGGTCGCGTTCGAACAGCTCATGCTGCTCTGGGGTGAAGGGGACGTCGACTCGAGGAGAAATCCAGATCGGCGTCCGCTGAAACACGGTGAGATGGGCGGTCTCCCGGGCGATGGCGGGAACGAATTGGATTGCGCTCGCGCCGGTGCCGATGCAGGCGACCCGCTCTCCGGCCGTCGACTTGCTGTGGTCCCAGCGCGCGGAATGAAACCTTCGGCCCCGAAACCTCTCTGCCGCCGGGATATCCGGAATATTAGGCACGTCGAGCATTCCGACCGCGCTCACCACGACGTCGAAGTCATAGTCTTCACCGCGTTCGGTAGTCAGCGTCCAACGCCGCCGCTGATCAGACCAGCGCAGCTCGACAATCGCAGTTTTGGGCCGTAGCTGTGCGCCAAGCCCATGATCTGCCGCGACCTTCTCGAGATAGGCCAGGATCTCGGGCTGCTTCGCATAGGTCTTGCTCCATCGCAGGTTAAGCGCGAAAGAAAACGAGTACAGGTGTGACGGGACATCGCACTCTGCACCGGGGAAGGTGTTGTGTCGCCAGGTTCCGCCGAAGCCGTCGGCGCGGTCGAAAATCGTGAACTCGTATCCGCCCTCGGCAAGCTGGATTCCCATCGCGATGCCCCCGGCGCCCGCGCCGATGACCGCGACCTTCGGCTTCAGCCCCATTGCGAAAAGTAAGGTCGCTCGTGCCGATTCTTTTCGACGAGGATGAACACCACTCCCCACGGGTCGGCGAACCACGTCGTGCGGACTCGCGCCACATCGGCGATTCCATCGACCAGGAAGTGCACTCCTTTGCTTTCCAGCTCGGCCCGGGTGGCGTCGAGATCCTCACAAATCAGTCCCACGTGCGACAAGCCGTGATCGGTAATGGCTGCGGCGGTTCGTCGGTCACCGCCTGGCACGCCGAGGTACTCGATTACCTCGAGAACGCGGTCCCCGTCGTCACCGAATCCGACGATGGCCGCTTTCATCGTCGGATCCGATACCAGCTGGCCCATGTCGTCGCGAATCGCGTCACCGTCCATTACGTATGGCGGCGAAAGCACACGCAGGCCCAACACGTCGCGGTAGAACGCCACCGCGGCCTCACAGTCGGGAACGCACACCCCGGTATGAGCCAGACCGGTAATCACATTTCCAACGATGTCAAACTTTGCTCCCGGTGTAATCCCCTATCGCCCAATAGGCGCGGGCGGTCGGTATGTTCTTGGCCATGCGCGCAGAAGGCAAATGGACCACGGCCGACGTGCCGGATCAGAGCGGCCGCGTCGCCATCGTCACCGGCTCCAACACCGGTATCGGATACCAGGCCGCCGCGGTGCTCGCCCAGCGCGGGGCGCATGTCGTACTGGCGGTGCGCAACCTCGACAAGGGTAACGCAGCCTTGGCGCGCATTGTCGCCGCCACCCCCAGCGCGGATGTCACTCTGCAGGAGCTTGACTTGAGCTCACTGGACGCGGTGCGTGCCGCGGCCGACGCACTATGCTCGGCCTACCCGCGCATCGACCTGCTGATCAACAACGCCGGTGTGATGTGGACACCCAAGCAGCTCACCAAAGACGGATTCGAGATGCAGTTCGGCACCAACCACCTCGGCCATTTCGCGTTGACCGGGCTGGTGCTCGAGCACCTGCTGCCGGTCCGGGGTTCGCGGGTGGTGACGATCAGCAGCATGGGTCACCGGATCCGGGCAAGCATCCATTTCGACGATCTGCAGTGGGAGCGCCGCTATGACCGGGTCGCCGCCTACGGCCAAGCCAAGCTGGCCAACCTGCTGTTCACCTATGAGCTACAGCGCCGGCTGGCGGCCAAGAACGCACCGACGATCGCCGTCGCGGCGCACCCCGGTGGCTCCAGCACGGAGCTGACCCGCAATCTGCCCGCAATCTTCAAACCCGCTGTCGCAGTGCTCGGTCCGCTGGTGCTCCAAAGCGCGGCGATGGGCGCGCTGCCGACGCTGCGGGCGGCCACCGACGTAGACGTTGAGGGCGGGCAGTATTACGGCCCCGACGGTCTCGGCGAGCAGCGCGGCCACCCGAAGGTGGTTCAGTCCAGCGCGCAGTCCCACGACCAGGACTTGCAACGCCGCCTCTGGACGGTTTCCGAAGAGCTCACCGGCGTCACGTTTCCGGTCTGATGCCCGGTTCGCTGCGTTCCGTCGAGGAACATCGGCGCATCGTCGCGGAACTGATCGCCGCGCAGCCCGCCACGATGGCCACACTCGCCGACGCCGAGGGTCTGGTGCTCGCTCATGACATAGTTGCCGAGGTACCACTGCCGGTATTCGACAACTCCGCGATGGACGGCTACGCGGTGCGGGCCGACGATATAGCTTCAGCGGCCGCGGACCATCCCGTGAAATTGCCGGTGGCCGAAGACATTCCGGCCGGGCGCACCGACATCCCGACCCTCGAGCGCGGCACCGCGCACCGGATCATGACCGGCGCGCCGCTACCTGCAGGTGCAACGGCAGTGGTGCCGGTCGAAGCGACCGACGGGCGGACCGACATCGTGTCGATCCGCGTCGCCGTCGACGAGGGTCGCCATGTCCGGCACGCCGGTGAGGACGTCGCCGCGGGCACCACCGTGCTGCGGGCCGGGCAACTGGTCACCCCGGCGGTGATCGGGCTGGCGGCCGCACTCGGACTGCCTGCGCTGGCGGTGATACCGCGCCAGCGGGTGCTGGTCGTTTCCACCGGCTCGGAGCTGGTCTTGCCGGGAAATCCGTTGCAGCCCGGGCAGATCTACGAGTCCAACGCGGTCATGCTGGCCGCCGCGGTCCGCGATGCAGGCGCCACCGTCGTCGCCATCGCGACGTCGGGTGACGACGTCGCGGAGTTCGCCGCGGTCCTCGACCGGTACGCCGCCGAGTCGGACTTGATCATCACCAGTGGCGGCGTCAGCGCCGGCGCCTATGAAGTGGTCAAGGATGCATTCGGTCGAGCGGGCGATCAAGGGGTGGAATTCGCCAAAGTCGCGATGCAGCCCGGAATGCCGCAGGGCACTGGTCGGGTGGCGGGAACGCCGATCGTTGCACTGCCCGGCAACCCGGTCAGTGCGCTGGTCTCGTTCGAGGTTTTCATTCGTCCCGCGCTGCGAGTGGCCATGGGTCTGCCGGCGCCGCAGCGGCCGCGCCGCACCGCAGTGCTCACCCAGACCGTGACGTCGCCAGGCGGCAAACGGCAGTTCCGTCGCGGGGTGCTCGATGCCGCCGCCGGCACCGTCACCAGTTACGGCCCGCCGGCGTCGCACCACTTGCGCTGGCTGGCTTCCGCGAACTGTCTACTCGACATCCCGGAGGATGTCGTGGAAGTCCCCGCCGGATCACAGCTGCAGGTATGGGATCTTAGGTGAACCTGGCTCTGCCGACGGCCCCGCGCCTCCTCGGGCAACCGCGGCCCGCATCGTCGCTGGGCGATGCCGCGGCTCCGTAAAATGACCGCGTGGCCCGACGCCCCCGCTCCGCCGGCCCTTCTTCTGAAGGCCTGACTTTCGGGCCGCAGCGCCTGCTGGCGTTGCTGCGTACGGCGGTTCCGCCGGTGCATCCGGCCGGGTTGCCGTTCATCTCCGGCGGATTGGCGGTTGCCTTGGCGGGAA
>JAFAQO010000646.1 GCA_019246375.1 Mycobacterium sp.
GCGGTGCGGTCGCCGCGCCCGGCTGGCCGCTGAAAGCCTCCAGCAGCGAGGCGAAGGTACCCGCCACCAGCCGCTCAGGGGCGGCCCGGCCGAATGCCGCGGCCGCCGCGCACAGCACCAGGGCGTCGACCCTGTCGCGGTGGCGGCGCCACACCAGCTGTGCAACCAGGGATCCCATCGAGAAGCCCACCGGGACAAATGTATCGATGCCCAGAGCATCCGCCAGCGCGGCGACATCGTCGGCGCAGTCGTCCAGCAGGAAACGCGGTGAGGTGATGCCGGAGCCGTGCCAGCGCTGATCGAGCACCACCACGCGTCCGAAACCACGCATCAGCTCCAGCGACGGATACCAGGTCAAAAGCCCGGTGCACGCCAGCGCGTGCAACAACACGAACGTCGGACCCTCTGCGGTGAAACCGGAGTCCACGACGTAGGTGCTGCCGCGGCCGGGCAGCTCTACGACGCGTCCGACGGGGAGCCGACCGACGGGCGCGACCGTAGGCAGCTTCGGCGAGGGAAGTGGCAACGAGCTCAGCGCGCCGCGCAGAGTACCGAGGGCGCCAACGACAGTCCCCAGGGCGCCGCTGGGCAGGCTTCTCCGATACGGCTCTGGCACAACCGTTTTAGCAGCAATGAATCGGCTTGTCATGACAGCTCCTCCCCGGTTTCGCCGACCGTTTTCGGTTCGTGGCTAAGACACTGGACCGATGGTGTCAGGCATGCCCGCCGGCGGCATGAGTAGCGAACTACCTGTTTGCGCGCGAGTAATGCACAGGTTCCGCAAGCCCTGACCACTTAGTTCCGAGCTGCCCACCCCGCTCGACGCCAGCACATGGAATGGGCTGAGGCGATGCCATGACGCCGGGCATCCGCGGAAGGCCCGTCCTGGTGCTCGCTACTGCTCGCGTAGGGCGTCATACCCGCTTTGATTAGCGTGGCGTTTGAGCACCGTCGATTCGGGAAATTTGGCAATATGTCAGCTCGGCGCTGTTCTTGGTAGAAGGGCGATCTGCCGATTCGGGGGTGCGCAGCGTGGACGGTCCCCTGCTTGACTGCGTCGCCGAAGGCGACGAGATGCAGGGGACCCTTTGGCAGCGCCGGTGGCGGTGGTCCGGATGGGTGGTCGGCCTGCTCCTCGCCGTCGCGATGTGTACGCGGTACGTTGTGCAGGCCGCCACCGGATACCTGCTGGACCTGTCGGTTTTTCGGGACGCTGGCTACGCGGTCATCCACCATCTCCCGTTGTATTCTGAGCACTTTCGGAGCACGTCGGGGTTTCGGTTCATCTACCCCCCGTTTGCGGCGGTGCTGTTCGCGCCAATGGCCGCTGTGCCGCCGTTGGTACTTCAGGTCGGGTGGAGCGCCTTCAACATGGTCTTGCTGTGGTGGATTCTGCGCACGATCCTTGCCCGGCTGCGCGTCCGGTCGCCGAACTGGGCGACCCTCGCCGCGCTCGGACCGGTGCTGACGCTCGAGCCAATCCGGTCGAACTTCGCTTTCGGTCAGATCAACATCGTGCTGATGGCGCTGGTCTTGGCCGATTGCCTGGGCGTGCTGCCGCAGCGACTTCGCGGAGTAGGTATCGGGATTGCAGCGGGCATCAAGATTACCCCGGCGGCATTCGGCCTCGTGTTGCTGCTTCGGCGAGACGGTGCAGCGGCGGCACGGGCACTGGCCGGCTTCGCTGGGACGGTGGTCATCGGTTTCCTGGTCCGCCCCAAGGCTTCGCTCTACTTCTGGACGACCGAGTTCTTCCGCACTGATCGTGCAGGTGGCCCCGCGTTCAGCCGCAACCAGGCGATCACCGGTCTACTCGCCCGCGTGGGTGCTGCCGGTGTCGTCAAGGACGTTCTGTGGTTACTTAGTGTCGCCGCGATTATCGCCGCTGCCGTGTTTGCGGGTTACCGATTCACGCGGTCCGGAATGCATGTCGCCGCGACCGCCGTGGCAGCGCTGGCCGCCCTGCTCGCAGCGCCAATGGCGGTGACTCACCACTGGACGTACGTCGTGTTTCTAATACCGCTGTTGATGGCCCGGCAGCACCAGCGCTGGCGGCCGCTGCTGATGGCTGCTGTCGTTGTGTTCGTCGTCGGTCCGCATTTCTTACTGCTGGGTGACCACG
>JAFAQO010000693.1 GCA_019246375.1 Mycobacterium sp.
GGAACGCCTTGTCAGCGGGTCTGGGATGTGTTGGCCGACGGATGGAGCTACACACACTGGGTCGTGGGCAACAGCCGGACTCGTGCCGTCGACTCGACCTGGCCCCAACCCGGCGCCGTCATCCGGCACTCGATCGGGGTATGGCCCGTGATAATCAACGACCAAACAGAGGTCGAACGCAGCACGCCCCCGCACGAACTCGTTTTGCGCGCCGGCCTGGGGCCACTCGGTGCAGCACAGATCACGATGCGACTCGAGGAACTCCCAAACGGCTGCCGCGTGGACATGATCGAGGTGCCGGTCGAGGGAGCCATCAGGCTCATCCCCGATCGCGCCATGTTGGTTGCCATATGGCCCCGCAATCGCGAATGCCTATGGCGACTCGCCGCCCTAGCCGAACGCCTGGAGCCGAAACAGGTGACGTAGAAGATGCGTGACCGTGGAGAGTCCGTCGATGCCGTAGTCATCGGTGCGGGACACAACGGGCTGGTCGCGGCGTCGATGCTGGCCGATGCCGGCTGGGATGTGCTGGTACTTGAAGCCCAGCCCGAGCCGGGCGGTGCGGTGCGCAGCGCTGAACTGACGCCGGGCTACATCACCGACTTGTTCAGCTCCTTCTATCCGATGACGGCCGCCTCGCCGGCGATCGCCGCGCTGCAGTTGGCCGACCACGGACTGAAATGGTCGCACGCCCCGGTGGTCGTTGGTCATCCGCGAAGCGGAACCGATGACGATCCGCCCCTCCTTTATCGTGACCCTGCTTGCACAGCAACGGAATTGGAGCGTCGCGAACCGGCCGACGGGGAGAACTGGTGGCGGGTTGTTCAGTTGTGGCAAAAGATCAACAAGCCGTTGCTGGATGCCATGCTGTCGCCTTTTCCACCGGTGCGTCCGATGATCCGGCTGCTGTTGCGGCTCGGCACTGCGGACGCGGTTCGGCTCGCGCACCTGCTCGTGCAGCCGGCGAACACGATGGTGTCTGCGCTGTTCGACGGTGAGGCACCGCGGCTTTTGTTACTGGGCAACGCGATGCACGCCGACGCCCCGCCCGATGCGCCCGGCAGCGGCGCGTTCGGTTTTCTGATGACGATGCTGGCCCAAGACGTCGGGTGGCCGGTACCGATCGGCGGTTCGGGTCAATTGACGGCGGCCCTGGTCAACCGGGCGCGCTCAGCGGGCGCGCAGATCGAGTGCAATCAAACCGTGTCGCGGATCGAGGTGCGAGGCGGGCAGGCGGTCGGCGTCACTACCGAAGGCGGGCGAACGGTGCGGGCCCGGCGGGCGATCGTGGCCGACGTGACCGCACCGCGGCTCTATCAGGAAATGCTGCCGCGAGACGCGGTTCCCGACGGTCTTCTCCGCGAGCTCGACCACTATATCTGGGATCCGCCGGTCGTGAAGGTCAACTATGCGCTTAACGGCACGATCCCGTGGCGCTCGGAAAGGCTGGCGGGCGTGGGCACCGTCCACCTGGGTGCCGACGCGGACGGCCTGGTGCGGTGGATGGCGGATTTGAATACCCGTGTGGTGCCGCAGCATCCGTTCATGTTGTTGGGTCAGACCACCACAGCGGATCCGACCAGGTCACCGAAGGGAACCGAAAGTGTCTGGGCCTACACGCATTTGCCACGCAACGTCGCTGACGACGATTCGGCGGACGAGCTGGCCAAAATGGTGGACCAGGTCATCGAAGAACATGCGCCGGGCTTCGGGGCCCGGGTGATCAGCCGGTTCGTCCAACGCCCATCGGATCTGGAAGCCAGTGACGCGAATCTGCACCTCGGTGCACTTAACGGCGGAACGGCGCAGCTGCAGCAGATGCTGATTTTCCGCCCCGCCCCCGGGATGGGGCGCGCCGAAACGCCAGTCGAGCGGCTGTATTTGGGTAGCGCATCGGCTACTCCGGGCGGCTCCGTGCATGGGGCATGTGGTCGCAACGCGGCCAATGCGGCATTGCGTGCCGACGGCGTGACCGGCTGGCCGCGGCGCAAGCTGAGTCGCCGCGCGATTTCGCTGCTGACCAAGTAATTCGCTGCCCAATGGCTAGTTATGACATAGGTTTTCGCGTCCAGCATGGCATAACTGGCCACTGAAGCGGGTTTAACCGTTTTCGACGATGTCTTCCAGCACGGCGACCATGGTGCGGATCGGCACACCGGTGCCGCCTTTGGGCGTGTAACCCCAGGGGCTGCTGCTGTTGTATGCCGGACCGGCCACGTCGATGTGCGCCCACTGGACTGAATCGGCGACAAATTCGCGCAGGTACGTGCCCGCCACCAGCATCCCGGCGAAGCGCTGACTGCTTATATTGGCCAAGTCGGCCACCGTCGACCGCAACTCGTCCTTGAGCTCATCGGGCAGCGGCATCGGCCAGCCGTTCTCACCGACCTGCTGCGAGATGGCCGCCACCCGGTCACGGAAGTCGTCACTGCCCATCACCCCGGGCGTGCGGGTGCCCAGCGCCACCGTCTGCGCACCGGTCAGCGTCGACGTCTCAATCAGGTAGTCGGGGCTGTCCTCGCACGCCCGCACGATGGCGTCGGCCAGGATGAGCCGGCCCTCGGCGTCGGTGTTGAGCACCTCGACGGTGGTGCCGCCGTACTGGGTCAGCACGTCGCCGGGGCGTTGTGCAGTCGCCGACGGCATGTTCTCGGCCATCGGCACCGTCGCGATGACGTCGATCGGCAGTTCAAGCTGAGCGGCCAGCGTCACCGTCGCGATGACCGCGGCGGCGCCGCCCATATCCGAGGTCATGTAGTGCATCGACGCCGCCGGCTTGATCGAGATGCCGCCGGTGTCGAATGTGATGCCCTTGCCGACAAGTGCCACCTTCTTCGCCTGCTTGGGGTTTTTCGCCCGCGCCGACCCGCGATAAGTGAGCCGCACCAGCCGCGGCGGACGCGATGAGCCCTTGCCGACGCCGACCACCCCGCCGTAGCCGGCCTTCTGCAACGCCTTGTCGTCGAGCACTTCGACGTCGAGGCCGGCGGATTGGCCCAAAGCCTTGGCGCGCCGGGCAAGTTCAGCGGGAAACAGGTGACTCGGCGGGGTGTTGACCAAGTCGCGGGCGGTGGCGACGGCGGTCGCGACGGCCGTCGCGTGTGCCGCCTCGGCTTTCGCGCCTTTGGCGGTGGACAGCACGGTGATTTTGCGCAGCCCCCGATCTTTTGGCGCCGTCTTGCCGGTGCGGTAGGCGGTGAACCGGTAGCTGCCCAGGATCAGCCCCTCGACCACCGCGGACAAGACGCCGGCACCCGGCAGCTCGCCCAGCGTGGTGATGACAGCTTCGGCAGGACCCAGCGCCCGCGCCGCTGTGCCGGCAGCCCGGCGGATCACGTCGGCAGGCCACTCGTCGCGAGGCTTTCCCAGGCCGACCGTAAGCACGCTTGCCACCGGCAGCGACGACACCACCAGCCGGTTCACCTGTTCGCCGGCGCCGGTGGCCTCCAGCGCGCGCAGACCGGCGTCAATCTCGGCGACCGTTTCGACAGGCAGGAAAGGCTCCGGCACGGTAACGACGAAGCCCGGCTGGTCCTCGTCACCGGACGAGACGATTGGGATGATCAACACCGCCGATCCGGTGCCGCGACGCGGCAACGCGGAAGTGACGGTGACAGAGGGCGACTGGTAACCGGGTTCGGTGCTCACGGGCAACTACCCTAGTCACCGGCTGCTGCCGTGTAGATCGTAGGCCATCACCGGTGCGTCGAAACCCTTGAGTGTCAACGGATCCTGGACCGTCGCGGGCCAGTCTGGCAGTGCTTCGTGGAGCGCCGCCGCGGCGAGGATCTGCCCCGGTGACGCGGCGGCGACCAGCCGGGCGGCCAGGTTCACAGCGTTGCCGAAGTAATCGCCGTCGAGGGTCAGGATCTCGCCGTAACCGAGACCGGCGCGAACATGCAGGCCAACGTCGCGCGCCAATGGGTGGTCGACGAGGTCGAGCGCCGTCTTTGCCAGCCGCTCCGGTGTCGAGTTCACCCACATCACCGCGTCGCCGATGAACTTGACTACCCGTCCGCCGTCGGCGTGCACCACGTCGGAGACGGTGGCGGAAAAGCCGTTGAGCAACGTCGACAACTCGGCGGGCGTGAGCAGCTGGGTCAGCGCGGTAAAGCCGGACAGGTCCACAAAACCCACGCCGCATACCAGGCTGGCCGACGGGCCCCGTACCACCCCCTCGATGAAGGTGCGGGTACCGGTCAGGTGATGGCGGTGAACGGCGTCCATCATCGCCCCGATCCTGGGGATGTACTCGGCGACCGTCCGGTAGGCCCGCGCCGTGGTGAGCTCATCGCCGGTGTGTCCGATCCAAAGGTCGGGCCGACCGGCGCGGATCATGGACGCCTCGGCATCGGCCAGCCGGGCGACCGACGCTCCGAGCACGCGCAGGAATCCGGACGCGGCGTCCGCACCGAAGTCGGCTTTGAACGCCACCCAAGTCGCCAGGCCGTCGACGTCGGCCTGGCTCAAAGCAGGAGTATCGGAGCCCGCGACGGTCAGGCCGAGCATCGCCCAGGCGTGTTCGACGTCCTCCACCGGCACCCCTAGCGCATCGGCGGCCGTCCGCAGGCTGTAGGTTAGGGGACCTGATCGTTGCAGCGCATCGCCGGCCAGTCCGAATAGCCGCCCGTTACGCTCGGCTTCGACCATGTCGTCGGTGCTGAAGCCGAGGCCGTCGAGATACTCGATCAGGCCGGCTCGCTGGCGCGCGTTGGCGATCCCAAGCGCTTCAAGCGCTTCAAAATCCAAGGAATCGACCACCTGTTGAAGTGTGCCAGCCGCAGCCCCAATTAGGGTCGATTGTCGTGCGCGACGACGACGATGCAGAGCGAAGCGATGAGGAGGAGCGGCGCTTAGTGCCCGATGACCCACAGCACGGACCGCTGGAAGACCGCCACCGCGAGCTGGGTGCCAGTTTCGCCGAGTTCGGCGGCTGGCTGATGCCGGTGTCATATGCCGGCACGGTCAGCGAACACAACGCGACCCGCAGCGCGGTCGGCCTGTTCGACGTCAGCCACCTGGGCAAGGCGTCGGTCCGCGGAACTGGAGCGGCGCAGTTCGTGAACTCTGCGCTCACCAACGACCTGGGCCGCATCGGGCCGGGCAAAGCCCAATACACGTTGTGCTGCACCGAGTCCGGCGGCGTCACCGATGACCTGATCGCGTACTACGTCGCCGACGACGAGATTTTCCTGGTGCCTAACGCCGCGAACACCGCGGCTGTCGTCGCCGCGCTGCAGGCTGCGGCGCCGCCCGGGCTGACCATCACCGACGAGCATCGCTCGTACGCGGTGCTGGCGGTGCAGGGCCCGCGTTCGGCCGATGTGCTCGACGAGCTCGGGCTACCGACCGGCATGGACTACATGGCTTACGCCGATGCCTCGTTTTCCGGCGTGCCGGTGCGCGTCTGCCGCAGCGGATACACCGGCGAACACGGCTATGAGCTGCTGCCGCCGTGGGAATCCGCGGACGTGTTGTTCGACGCGCTGCTGACAGCGATCGATCGTGCGGGCGGCCAGCCGGCCGGCCTGGGTGCCCGCGACACACTGCGCACCGAGATGGGCTACCCGCTGCACGGACACGAGCTGTCGGCCGACATTTCGCCGCTGCAGGCGCGGTGCGGCTGGGCGATTGGCTGGAAAAAAGACGCGTTTTTCGGCCACGAGGCGCTGCTGACCGAGAAGGCCGCGGGTCCGCGGCGACTGCTTCGCGGACTACGCGCGATAGGCCGCGGAGTGCTGCGGCCGGATCTGCCGGTGCTCGACGGCGACACTCAAGTAGGGATCACCACCTCTGGAACGTTCTCTCCGACACTGAAAGTCGGCATCGCGCTGGCACTGGTCAACACCGACGCAGGCGTGGAAGACGGCCAGCATGTCAGTGTCGACGTCCGGGGCCGCGCACTTGAGTGTGAATTGGTACGCCCGCCGTTTGTCGCCGCCAAAACCAGGTGACGCGCGGATACAATCGCATGGTGACCAGCGGCCTTCTCGAGTTCACGGTCTTGCGCATGGCGAACCCGACGAGCGACGAGGCGCGCGAAGCGATTCTGAAAGACCCGGGCTTCGGCAGATACCACACCGACCACATGGTGTCGATCGATTACACCGACGGCCAAGGTTGGCACGATGCGCGGGTCATCGCTTACCGCCCCATCGAACTGGATCCGTCGGCGATCATCTTGCACTACGCGCAAGGAGTGTTCGAAGGGCTCAAAGCTTACCGCTGGCCGGACGGGTCGATCGTGTCGTTTCGCGCGCAGGCCAACGCCGCCCGGATGCGGTCGTCAGCGCGGCGGATCGCGATTCCCGAACTACCCGAAGAGCTCTTCGTCGAGTCGCTGCGCCAGCTGATCGCCGTCGACAAGGCGTGGGTGCCGCCGGCGGGCGGCGAGGAGTCGCTGTATTTGCGGCCATTCGTGTTCGCCACTGAGTCGGGGCTCGGGGTGCGGCCGGCCAAGCAGTACCGGTATCTGGTGCTGGCCTCGCCGGCCGGCGCGTACTTTCCGCGTGGCATCAAGCCGGTCAGCGTTTGGGTGTCCACAGAATACGTGCGGGCCAGCCCGGGTGGTACCGGTGCGGCCAAGTTCGGCGGCAACTACGCCGCGTCGCTGGTCGCTCAGGCGGAAGCCGCCGAGAAGGGCTGCGACCAAGTGGTGTGGCTAGACGCCGTCGAACGGCGCTACGTCGAAGAGATGGGCGGAATGAACATCTTCTTCGTGTTCGGCAGCGGCGCATCGGCACGGCTGGTCACTCCTGAGCTGTCCGGCTCGCTGCTTCCGGGCATCACCCGAGATTCCTTGCTGCAGTTGGCAACTGATGCGGGCATTGCCGTCGAAGAACGCAAGATTGATATCGACGAGGTGCAGAAAAAAACCGGCGCAGGTGAGATCACCGAGGTGTTCGCCTGCGGCACCGCTGCTGTCATCACCCCGATCTCGCAGGTGAAGTACGGCGACGGCGAGTTCACCATCGCCAACGGCGAACCTGGGGAAGTGACGATGGCGCTGCGCGACACTCTGACCGGGATCCAGCGCGGTACCTTCGCTGACACCCACGGCTGGATGGCGCGACTGGACTGACCGTCGGCCGCGGGCGCCCCAGTGACCGTGCCGTCACACAGGGCTAGAAGCGTACCAGCGCGGCCAGCAGCACCGCGGCCACCGTCGTGGTCAGTTCGATCGCGGCGCCCAGTACGTCGCCGGTAATGCCGCCGAAGCGGCGCACACAATGCTCCACCAACACCGCGCTACAGCCCAACGCCACCAGTACCGCCACCGGCCCCTGCCAGAGCCGCGGACCCGCCCACAGTGACGCCGCGACCAGCACCGCGACCCACGCCACCACAGTTGACGGCGGCTGCGTTCCGGCGACTTGAGCGCCCAGGACGCTGCCCTTGGCCGACGGCACCGACCGGCGGCAGGCGAACACGGCCGCCACCCGGCCCGCGAATACCGCAACGACGATCGCGACCATGCCCAACACCGAAAAAGCCAGCCCCTGCAGCACGATCACCAGCACGACGGCCACCACCCCGAACGGTCCAGTCGACCCGTCCCGCATCACCTCAAGCGCCCGCGGCGCGGGCCCGTAGCAGCCCAGCCCGTCGGCGGTATCGGCCACGCCGTCGATGTGCAGACCGCGCGTCGCGGCGAGCAGCGCGGCCACCGCGAGCAGCCCCGCCAGGGGACTGGCAGAGCCGAACGCCAGCGTGCCGCCCCACGTCACCGCGGCGGCCAGCGCGCCCAGCGCAGCACCCACCAGCGGCAGTGCGGTGATCGTCCCGCGGCCCAGTGACCGGGCGCCAACGGCGGGCAAAACGGTTTCGAAGGCGAAAGCCGTTGCCACCGAACGAATCACGAGGGCTCATCTTTGGTGTCGGCCCGGTTGGAAACACCGGCGGCGGAGAAAGTGGCCATCGACGACAGCGTGGCGATCGCGGCACGTAGCACCGGCAAGGCCACCGCGGCGCCGGTGCCTTCGCCCAGCCGCATGCCCAGGTCGAGAATCGGCTCCAGCTCGAGGCGCGCCAGCGCCAGCGCGTGCGCCGGTTCGGTCGAGCGGTGACCGGCCTGCCACCATTGCCGCGCGCCCGGGGCCAGCTGCTCGCCGACCAGAGCCGCGGCCGTCACCGCCAGGCCGTCAAGTAGCAGCGGAGTGCGCCGGATCGCGGCCTGCGCGCAAAAACCCGCCATCGCCGCCAGATCCGCTCCGCCGCAGGAACGCAGCAACGCGACCGGATCGGCGACCAGCAGCCGCGCCCGGTACAGCGCATCACGCACCGCCGCCGTTTTCCGCGCCCATCCCGCATCGTCAATCCCGGTGCCGTACCCGACCACCGCAACCGGCTCGGCGCCGGTCAATGCTGCCACCAAGACAGTTGCCGGCGTGCTGTTTCCGATGCCCATGTCACCGGCAATGAGCAAGTCGGCGCCCGCGTCGACCTCCTCATCGGCGATCCGCCGGCCGGCCTCGATCGCGGCTGCGGTCTCCGCATCGGACAGCGCGTCCGTTTCGGTGATATTGCCGCTGCTGCGCCGCACCTTGTGCGCGCCAATCTGAACCGAGTGCGCATCAGAGTCCACCGCTAAGTCGGCGACCCGGACGGTCGCACCGGCGACAGCGGCCACTGCGTTGATCGCCGCGCCGCCGGCATCGATGTTGGCGACCATCTGGGCGGTCACCTGCGGCGGGTAGGCCGACACCCCGCATCGGGCTACACCATGGTCACCGGCGAACACCACCACTCGTGCCCGCTCGAATTGCTTTGGCTGGCAGCGGCCTTGACAAGACGCGGCCCACACCGACAGGTCCTCGAGTCGGCCCAGCGCGCCCGGCGGCTTGGTCAGGGTCTCTTGGCGGGCGCGGGCCGCCGCGGCGGCGGTCGCGTCTCGGGGTGGCACCGGTGCGAAACTCGTCACGGTCGGCCCGGCTTGATCGGCACCGCCTGCCCGGCCACCACCAGCACCACCCGCTCGCACAGGTCGGCCAGCCGCTGGTTGAGCGTGCCCAGTTCGTCGGTGAATCGGCGGCCGGGCACCGTCGCCGGCACCACGGTCAATCCGACCTCCGGGCTGACCAGCATCAGGGGCCCACGAAACGCGGTGACCGCGTTCAGCAGCTTGTCGACGTCGGCCGACACCGATCCGTCGTCCCAGGCACCGCGGCGATCCAGGGTGGCGGTCAACCAGCCGCCGACATCGTCGACTAGTGTCGGCGTCTGCGGTGATTGCAGCAAATGAGTTGTGAGGTCGTCGGTTTCCACAGTCGACCAGTGCGCTGGCCGACGGCTGCGGTGCTCGGCAATCCGGTGCGACCACTCCGTGTCGTCGGGCACTGTCGGTCCGGTGGCCAGGTAACGCACCGATTGACCCGGTGTCAGTGACTCGGCGATGGCTGCCTCAGCCCACTGGGACTTGCCCGACCTGATTCCGCCGAGGGCCAAGGTCCGCACGGCAGGTCAGCCGGCTTTCGGACGACTTCTAGACAGCACGGCGACCGCGGTTGACCTGTGGGCGGGGCGCCCGCATCCGGCGTAGCTGCGATGCCCGCCCGGCTGCGTAAAGGCCCAGCTTCCAACGGCTTTCGCCGTTGTTCGGGAACTTCTCGTCCACCAGGTTGCCGACCTTGCGGCCCAGAAGGATCGCGTCTACCACCATGACGGCCATCAAAACGAGCATCGCCGGCGACATGAACACCTGCAGCTGCGGGACGGCGAACGTGATGAAGAACAGGCCCAGCGTTGCGGGCATGAACAGGCCCAACGCGTTGCGACGGGAGTCGACAATGTCGCGCACGAACCGGCGTATCGGCCCCTGGTCGCGGGGCAGCAAGTACGCCTCTTCGCCGGCCATCATGCGCTCGCGCCGGTCCGTTGTGCGGGCCCGACGCGCCGCATTCTGAGCCCGGCGTTCTTCGCGGCTGAGCTTGGGCCCGGCCAACGACTTGCGCCGCGCGCGGGCCTCCGCGGCGGTCTTGGGCGCAGGCGCGATGGGGCCCCGTTTTCTCGGCGACTTGGCCGCGTCGGTGCGTTTGGGTGTGGGCCGTCCTTTGGGCGCGGTCCGGCCGGAAACGCGCCCTGGCGCAGACGTCGGCGCGGCGTCATCAATATCGCTGGGTGCCGCCGAGGAGACCTCGTCCTCGACGTCAACGTTGTCCCTCTTACGGCCCAGCAGCTTCACAGTCGCCAGGTTACTTCGCGGCCGCTCGCGGCCGGTATAGGGCCCGGTAGCCCGCATGCGCTGCCGCCGGTCCTACGCTTGCTGGATGAGTGGCTCGGGGCCTGACCTCGGCGATTTCGAACTTGGCCAGGCCCACGCTCCGCACCTGCGGGTGCTCATCGCCCCGGACAGCTACGGGGAGAGCCTGACCGCGGTGGAGGCCGCCGCGGCCATCGCAGCCGGCTGGAACCGCGCCCGTCCCGGTGATCACGTCACTATCGCGCCGCAGTCCGACGGGGGCCCCGGCTTCGTCGCGGTGCTGGCCGCCCGGTTGGGCGGTCTGCACCGGTTGCGGGTGTGCGGCCCGCTGGACGCCGCCGTCGACGCCCAGTGGGTCTTCGATCCCGCGTCAGCGACGGCATACCTGGAGTGTGCGCAGGCTTGCGGCCTGCATCTGCTGGGCGGTCCGCCGACACCGCGGACCGCGCTATCGGCGCACAGCAGGGGAGTGGGCCAGCTGATGCTCGCGGCGCTGCGAGCCGGGGCCAGGCGGATCGTGCTCGGGCTGGGTGGATCCGCCAGTACCGACGGCGGGCGGGGACTCGTCGACGAGCTCGGCGGCTTGGACGCGGCTCGGCGCCGGCTGGCGGGAGTGGAGCTGATCGCCGCCTGCGACGTCGAACACCCACTGCTCGGCGCGTGGGGCGCCGCACGGGTGTTCGGGCCGCAGAAGGGGGCCGATCCCGCCACCGTGGCAGCACTTGAACGGCGCCTCGGCGAGTGGGCCCGCGAACTCGACGCGGCCGCCGGACGGCCGGTGAGCGCCGAATCCGGCGCCGGCGCCGCGGGCGGCATCGGGGCGGCGCTTCTCGCGCTCGGTGGCCGGCGCGAATCTGGAGCGGCCGTCATCGCTGAACACACTGACCTCGCTCACGACATGGCCGCCGCCAACCTGGTCGTCACCGGAGAAGGCAAGCTCGACGACCAGTCCCTACA
>JAFAQO010000716.1 GCA_019246375.1 Mycobacterium sp.
GACCCGACGACCCTGCTGATGACCGGGCTTACGCGTGACGGTGTCTACCTAATTGAGGACGGCGAAGTGACGGCCGCCATCAACAACTTTCGGTTCAACGAGAGTCCGCTGGATCTGCTGCGGCGAGCCGCCGAGGCTGGGGTCAGCGAGGTGACGTTGCCGCGGGAGTGGGGTGAGTGGGCCACCCGGACGGCGATGCCGTCGCTGCGGATTCCGGACTTTCACATGTCGTCGGTGAGCCAGGCGCAATAATTTTCCGGTGGACAGGTCACAGCTGACCCGGTTGGTGGCACTGTCGCCGGCCAACGTCGGTGTCGATGGCCAGACGGTGTTCGGTTGAGAGCGGTCATTGCGGTGTCCCGGCCGCCTCGCGGACGAATCGTCAAAGCCCTCATGGGCACGATGCGAATTGAGTAGCGTCTACCCATGTCGTTTCGGCGGGAAAGCCCCGTTCGCGGGCGGCGACTGCGGATCGATGAGGCGCTGGTGGAGCGCCTGATGATGAGTCCGGTCGGCTACCAGTTCCTGCTCCGCCTAGCGCCGCGTATCGACAAGGTGCTGATCCCTCGGACCAAGGGTCGGCTGAGCTCGGCCGGTTTCGACAAGGTCGGGCTCGTCACGACGACCGGTGCCAAGTCCGGACAGTCGCGTACGCATCCGCTGGCATTGCTCGATGACTCTGACGGGTTGCTGGCTATCGGCTCCAACTATGGGCGTGCAAACCATCCGGCGTGGAGCGCCAATCTGCTGGCACACCCGGAATGCAGGATTTATTTCAGGGGTCCACCGGCGCAGTACCGGGCCGAACTGCTCACCGGCGATGCCCGCGCCGCGGCATGGGCCAGAATCGTCGACTTCTACGCCGGCTATGAGCGCTACCGCACCAGCTGCGCGCCTCGCGAAATCCGGATCTTCCGCCTCCGGCCCGTCGCGGCCTAATGTGCGGCAGGTCAGTCGGCTAAAGCCCTTGGGTGCTAGAGCCATCAGCAGCGGAGATGGCTTGTGGCTGAACGACATATTGCGGTATCTGGCCATCTGCGGACAGGTATTACAAGCCGACGTGTCCATTGCCTATCGTTGACTCATCAGAACGCATGTCGACAACACGAGCACGACCACACCTTAGCCGAGGCGGTTGTGGAAGAACTGGACCGAGCGTCTGCGGCAGTGTCGACGAACGTCCGGGAGCAGGGACAGCTGGGAGTGAGCTACTGCGGCGTACCGGCGTTGGCCGCTTAGCAGCTGCTCGCCACACCTCGAACTGATGTGACGGCGGCCTTCCGGCGCGGAAGTCTCGCGGCGTAGGGTCAACGCGCTTTTAGAATTTTGGGTCAGAGGGCCTGGTGCTGTGCGAGCTGAGGCATATCCAGCCCTCGCTTGCCGTCTCGGCGGCCACTAACGTCGGGGTTGTGCGAAGGCATTCACGGCGCGCGGCCCCGGCAGCGAGTCGCTGGACCGGTACAGCCACCTATACAACGATGACCTGACCGGTGTACGTCACGCGCTAACCAATATGGCATCGTTGGCATGCCGAAGCCAAGGGGCGGTAGCTCAGTCGGTTAGAGCCGCGGACTCATAATCCGTTGGTCGCGGGTTCGAGTCCCGCCCGCCCCACCCTACAAGGCCTGCTAGCGATCCTTGGTCGCTAGAACGTTGACAGTTGTCTTGGGTTTTCAAGCTGTGTTCGTTAGGAGTCGAGTCTGGTCGATGGTTTGGTTGATGTGAATGCCAATGGTGCGCAATGCTTTTCGTAATGGCGGCGGGGCGGGTGGCTGATCGGTGGCGAGCAGCGGACGCAGCAGGCGGTCGTGGACTTTGGTGTAGAAGATCGCGAACCGCAGTCCGGCGCCGGTGAGGCGGTAGCGGTTCTTGCCGGGGATGCGGGTGATGAGCGCGTTGCGGCTGAGCCGAGCCAGGTCGTAGCTGGCCTGGTTTGTGGTGTAGGTCGCACCGCCGAGCAATCCGGTCATCAAGGCGCGCAGGCTCTTGTTGGTGATGCCGGTGACGGCGAGCACGCTGGTGCACAGGGCGCCGGCCAGGGCTTGGACCCGAGGGTCGCCGAACCGTAAGGCCGGGGCCCTCCTGCCATCCTCGGTGAGGGTGGGCTGTGCGATCCGCTCAAAGGCTGGACTCGCAAGGACGCAGCCCTGACCGACACGTTCAGTATCGAGCAGTGTGGTGTTGATTGCACGAGCGCGGGCCTGCAGCTCGTCGAGATGGCACAGCCGGCGCCGGCAGCCGACATCGTCGGGATCGTTGATGACGGTCTCGATGCGCAGCGCCCGCCCATCCTTCAGATATTGCTTGATGCGCGAGTGCCGGTAGAAGGCGTTGACGTTGACCTCGGTGCCGTAGGTGACGACTCGGGTCTTGAACGCACCGGCTGCCGGGCGGCCCCGCCGTTGGCCGCGTTTGAAGATCAGCTCGATCACCTCTGGGCGACCGATGTCGAGGTTGTCGGCCACCAGGGCCTCGAAGAACGCCCGGGCCCGGCGGGGAGCGTCGAACACCAGGGTGCGTGACACCTCGACCTGTCGCATCGACAGCTCCCACCAATAGCCGTCGGCGCGGTCGTGCTCTGTTAGCGGCAACGGCAAGATCGACCACCAACGTTCGGCGAACACATGGATCGCGCCCGGGCCGAGTCGGTCGCA
>JAFAQO010000717.1 GCA_019246375.1 Mycobacterium sp.
GCTGGGGAGTCGCATGGCCGCGCGCTGGTGGCCGTGCTCGAAGGCATGGTCGCCGGTGTGGAGATCACCTCCCTCGACATTGCCGAACAGCTGGCCCGGCGCCGCCTCGGCTATGGCCGTGGCGCGCGGATGGCGTTCGAGCGTGACGCGGTGAGCGTGCTGTCCGGGGTGCGCCACGGTGTCACCCTGGGCGGGCCTATCGCCGTCGAGATCGGCAATACCGAATGGCCGAAGTGGGAGACGGTGATGGCCGCCGACCCGGTCGATCCGGGGGAGCTGGCGGACAGCGCGCGCAATGCGCCGCTCACCCGGCCGCGGCCCGGCCACGCCGACTACGCGGGCATGCTCAAGTACGGCTTCGATGACGCCCGGCCGGTGCTGGAGCGGGCGAGCGCCCGCGAGACCGCGGCCCGCGTGGCGGCGGCCACCATCGCCCGCTCATTCCTGCGTCAGGCGCTCGGCGTCGAGGTGCTCTCGCACGTGATCGCGATCGGCCCGTCGGCGCCCTACGAGGGCCCGCCGCCGGGCCCGGACGACCTGCCCGCGATCGACGCCAGCCCGGTGCGCGCGTACGACGGGGCCGCGGAGAAAGCGATGATCGCCGAGATCGAAGCCGCCAAAAAGGACGGTGACACCCTCGGCGGTGTGGTGGAAGCCGTCGCACTGGGCCTGCCGGTCGGCCTGGGCTCGTTTACCAGCGGCGACAACCGGCTCGACGGCCAGCTGGCCGGCGCCGTGATGGGCATTCATGCGATCAAGGGCGTGGAGATCGGGGATGGTTTCGAGACGGCGCGCCGCCGCGGCAGCCGAGCCCACGACGAGATGTACCCCGGTCCCGACGGCGTGGTCCGCTCGAGCAACCGGGCCGGCGGGCTGGAGGGCGGCATGACCAATGGGCAGCCGCTGCGGGTGCGGGCGGCGATGAAACCGATCTCCACCGTGCCGCGGGCGCTGGCCACGGTCGACATGGCGACCGGCGACGAGGCCGTCGCCATCAACCAGCGTTCCGATGTGTGCGCGGTACCCGCCGCCGGCGTGGTGGTCGAAACGATGGTGGCGCTGGTGCTGGCCCGTGCGGTGCTGGAGAAGTTCGGCGGCGACTCGCTCGCCGAAACCCGCCGCAACGTCGGGGCCTACCTGCGTTCGGTCGCTGAGCGGGAACCCGTGACCGACCATGCTCGGGCGTCCGGGTAGGCGTCATGGCACCCAAGGCGGTATTGGTTGGGCTGCCGGGCTCGGGCAAATCGACGATCGGGCGACGGCTGGCCAAGGCACTCGGGGTTGGCATGCTTGACACCGACGCCGCGATCGAGGAGCAGACCGGCCGCAGCATCGCCGATATCTTCGCCACCGACGGTGAGGAGGAATTTCGTCGCATCGAAGAGCAGGTCGTGCGCGCGGCCCTCACCGACCACGACGGCGTCGTGTCGCTGGGTGGGGGCGCCATCACCACCCCCGCAGTGCGGGCGGCGCTTGCCGGGCACACCGTCGTCTTCCTGGAGATCACCGTTGCTGAGGGGGTGCGCCGCACCGGCAACACCGTGCGACCGCTGCTGGCCGGGCCCGACCGTGCCGAGAAATTCCGTGCGCTGATGGCGCAGCGAGTGCCGCTGTACCGGCGAGTCGCGACGATTCGGGTCAACACCAACCGGCGGAATCCCGGGGCGGTGGTCCGCCACATCGTGTCGCGGCTGGAAAACCAGCCGGCCACCGACCTTCCCCAAGCCACCGCCCGCGCCAAGGCCGGCAAATGACCGGGTTTGATTGTCCGGTTCCTCCTCATCGCGTCCCCTCGCAAAGTCGGGGTGCCCCCGCGCGCTCTGCATCGTCGCCCGACGTCACCACCCCGCCGGTCACCGTGCAGGTGGCCGTCGACCCGCCCTACCCGGTGGTCATCGGCAGCGGAGTGCTGGCCGAATTGGACGAACTGCTCTCCGGTCGGCATCGGGTGGCGATCCTGCACCAGCCGGTGCTTGCGCAGACCGCCGAATCGATCCGAAGCCGCCTGGCGGCCGGCGGCATCGACGCGCACCGCATCGAAATTCCCGACGCCGAGGGCGGTAAGGAGCTGCCAGTCGTGGGATTCATCTGGGAAGTGTTGGGCCGCATCGGGATCGGCCGCAAAGACGTTCTAGTCAGCCTGGGCGGCGGAGCCGCCACCGATGTTGCCGGCTTCGCCGCGGCGACCTGGCTGCGCGGTGTTCCGATCGTGCACGTGCCCACCACGCTGCTGGGTATGGTTGACGCCGCCATCGGCGGCAAGACCGGCATCAACACCGACGCCGGCAAAAACTTGGTCGGCGCGTTCCACCAGCCGATGGCCGTGCTCGTCGACTTGGCGACCTTGGAGACCTTGCCGCGAAACGAAATTGCCGCCGGGATGGCTGAAGTGGTGAAGGCCGGTTTCATCGCCGACCCGGTGATTTTGGATCTCATCGAGGCCGATCCGCAGGCCGCGCTGAACCCCGCCGGTACAGTGCTGCCGGAGCTCATCAGGCGAGCGGTGTCCGTCAAAGCCGAGGTGGTCGCCGCCGACGAGAAGGAAGCGCAACTGCGCGAAATCCTCAACTACGGCCACACCTTGGCGCACGCCATCGAGCGCCGCGAGCGCTATCACTGGCGCCACGGTGCCGCGGTGTCGGTGGGCCTGATGTTCGCGGCCGAGCTGGGCCGGCTGGCGGGGCGGCTCGACGACGCCACCGCCGACCGGCATCGCACCATCTTGTCGTCGTTGGGCTTACCGGTCAGCTACGACGCGGACGCGTTGCCACAGCTGCTGGAGTACATGGCCGGCGACAAGAAAACCCGCGCGGGTGTATTGCGGTTCGTGGTTCTCGACGGGCTGGCCAAGCCGGGCCGGTTGGAGGGGCCGGATCCGGCATTGCTGGCGGCCGCCTACGCGGAAGTGGCGACCTTATGACGCAGATCAACGTCATCAACGGCCCGAACCTCGGTCGGCTCGGCCGGCGCGAGCCCGAGGTCTACGGCGGCACCAGCCACGACGACCTGGTGGCCCTGATCGAGCGTGAGGCCGCCGAGCTCGGATTGAAAGTCATTGTGCGGCAAACTGACAGCGAAGCCCAGCTGCTGGACTGGATCCACCGGGCCGCCGATGCGCAGGAACCGGTAATCCTCAATGCCGGCGGCTTGACCCATACGTCGGTGGCGCTGCGCGACGCGTGCAGCGAGCTAAGCGCACCGCTGATCGAGGTACATATTTCCAACATCCATGCCCGCGAGGAGTTTCGGCGTCATTCCTACCTGAGCGCTGTGGCGACCGGAGTGATCGTCGGACTCGGGGTGCAGGGGTATCTACTCGCGCTGCGCTATCTGGCCGCCGATTACCGCTGATCTTCCCCAGAGCTACGGGTCGGTCTGGTTTCTTCGGTGTCGCTTGCCGTGGGCCCCGCTTGGGTGCGCTCGTCGCTGCGCGCCGCTTGGGTTTGATCCTCTCGATGCGCGCTGGAGTCGGCTTCGGTCGATCGCTCATTCTCGGCGGTGGCCACCGCGCCGCGCCGCTCCTCACTTCGTTCGCCGCGACCTTCCTCAGTCCGGTCCTGATCCCCGACCGGCGACATGCCCTCCGTCGGGGTTTCGTCCTCATGCACGGCATCGAACACGTCGGTGTCGGCGCGGTCCTCGTCACCGCCGGAACGGCTCTGCCTCTCGTCAGCCTTGCGGTCGACCAGCCAGCGGCCGATTGTCACCGCGCCTATTCCCGGCACAAACACCAGCAGTGCGGTGAAGGCGGCGAACGTCGTCACCTCGTTGATCAGCCCACCGGTATAGAGGCCGTTCTTATAGAAAAGCGAAATGAGCCAGGTCACCGCGCCGCCTACCACGCCAGCCACCAGCCCGGCCACCAACCAAATCATCGCCAAATCCCGGCGATGGTCCGGGTTCGGGTTCTCGCGGGCGTCCGTGCGGCCGTCGATAAGCCCCCACAGGATGACCAAGACCATGAAGATCAGCACCAGCACGATGCTGATCAACCCGGCCTGGGTCTGGAACGCATTGATCAGCGCTCCCTGGAACAAGCGGACGACGACCATTGCGGCGGCGAAGAACAGTCCGCGCACCAGCCAGCTTCTCATGGGGCCACAGCGTAGCGAGTAGCGTCAACGGTCGTGACACATTCTCAGCGTCGGGACAATCTCAGGGCGCGAATCGATGCTGCCGGGCTCGATGCGATGTTGGTTACTGACCTGGTCAACGTGCATTACCTTTCGGGTTTCACCGGTTCGGCCGCCGCGCTGTTGGTGTTCGCCGACGAGCGTGTCGCGGCGCTCGCCACCGACGGCCGGTATCACACTCAGGCCGCGCAGCAAGCGCCCGACCTCGAGATTGCGATCGAGCGGGCCGGCGGTCCTTACCTGGCCGGGCGGGCCGCCGGCGCCGGCGTGCGGCGACTGGGCTTCGAAAGTCATGTGGTCACCGTGGACGGTTTCGATGCGCTGTCGGCAGAGGCGGGTCCCGCCGAGTTGGTGCGCGCTTCGGGCACTGTCGAGGCGCTACGCGAGCGGAAAGACGCCGGCGAGGTGGCGTTGCTACGGCTGGCCTGCGAGGCGGCCGACGCCGCGCTGACCCAACTCGTCGAGCGGGGCGGGCTGCGGCCCGGCCGCACCGAACGCCAGGTGGCCCGGGAGCTGGAGGCGTTGATGCTCGACCATGGCGCCGACGGGGTGTCGTTCGAGACGATCGTGGCCGCGGGGCCGAATTCGGCGATACCGCATCACCGGCCGACCGACGCGGTGCTGGTGGGCGGGGACTTCGTCAAAATCGATTTCGGTGCGCTGGTCGGCGGATACCACTCGGATATGACGCGCACCTTCGTGTTGGGCCGCGCCGCCGACTGGCAGCTGGAGATCTATCGTCTGGTCGCCGCCGCGCAGCAGGCTGGGCGGGCGGCGCTGCGCGCGGGAGCGAGCCTGCGTGATGTCGACGCCGCCGCGCGCCAGGTGATTGTCGACGCCGGCTACGGCGACAACTTCGGCCACGGCTTGGGTCACGGCGTGGGCTTGCAAATCCATGAAGCGCCGGGGATTAACGCAATGGCCGCCGGTAGACTACTCGCGGGCTCCGTGGTGACCGTGGAGCCCGGCGTCTATTTGCCCGACCGCGGCGGTGTCCGCATCGAGGACACGTTGGTAGTGGCCGGGGAGACGCCCCAAACCTCCGGGCAGACCCCGGAATTGCTGACCCGGTTCCCCAAGGAACTGGCCATCGTCTAGGAGAATTCACTTACCGTGGCGACGACTGCCGACTTCAAGAACGGGCTCGTGCTGGTGATCGACGGCCAGCTGTGGACGATCGTTGAGTTCCAACACGTCAAACCTGGCAAGGGCCCGGCGTTCGTGCGCACCAAGCTGAAGAACGTGTTGTCAGGCAAGGTCGTCGACAAGACCTTTAACGCCGGGGTGAAGGTGGACACCGCAACCGTGGACCGGCGCGACACCACCTACCTGTACCGGGACGGCTCTGATTTCGTGTTCATGGACAGCGAGGACTACGAACAGCACCCGCTGCCGGAATCGCTGGTGGGCGACGCCGCCCGGTTCCTGTTGGAAGGCATGCCGGTGCAGGTGGCCTTCCACAACGGGTCGCCGCTGTATATCGAGCTGCCGGTAACCATCGAACTGGAGGTAACCCACACCGAGCCGGGCCTGCAGGGCGACCGGTCCAGCGCGGGCACCAAGCCGGCCACCTTGCAGACCGGAGCGCAGATCAACGTGCCGCTGTTCATCAATACCGGAGACAAACTCAAGGTCGATTCGCGCGACGGCAGCTACCTGGGTCGCGTGAACGCCTGACCATGCGACCCGTCAAGGGGCGACACCAGGCCCGCAAGCGCGCCGTCGACCTGCTGTTTGAAGCCGAGGCCCGCGGCCTGACCCCGGCCGAGGTGGCCGACGGGCGTATGGCGCTGGCGGACACCAAACCGGACGTGGCGCCGCTGCACCCGTACACGGTCACCGTGGCCCGCGGAGTCAGCGAGCACAGCGCTCATATCGATGACCTGATCGCCGCGCATTTGCAGGGCTGGACGCTGGAACGGCTGCCCGCAGTGGATCGGGCGATTCTGCGGGTCGCGGTGTGGGAGCTGCTGCATGCCGACGACGTTCCGGAGCCGGTCGCCGTCGACGAGGCGGTGGAGCTGGCCAAGGAGCTGTCCACGGACGAATCGCCGGGGTTCGTCAATGGGGTCCTGGGTCAGGTGATGTTGGTGACGCCGCAGATCCGGGCGGCCGCTCAAGCAGCCCGAGGGGCGGTGCGCGACCCCGGAGAGGGACCGTGAACCGGCTGGAGCTGCGGGTGGTCGTCGCCAGCTTCCTGGCGGCGACGGTGGTACTGGGCGCCGTTGCGTGCGCGGCATACGGGCTGGCTCTCGTCGCGGCGGCGCTGGCAATTTATGCGTTGGGAGTCGGTGCGTGGCTGTGTCACTCGATCGAGCGCTACGTCGTCGCCCGGCGGATCAGCACGGTTCGTTCGGCGGCCAAACCGTTGCAACCCCTGCTGCCGGTGATGGCAGCGATCATGGGGCTGACCCAAGCCGTCGTGCGCTCGCTCAGCGACGTCAGCGATCTCCCGCAGCGGCGCTGGGATCTTCCGGTTCGGCGGTGGATGGAGGTTGCCCGAGGTAGTCGGCGAGTCGAGGACGATGACCGTGAGAACGAGGCCTGAGTCCTTAGTGCAATCATTGAGGGGGAGGCTCGTGTGGCAGGTGCGTCCATTGTGATCCACGACGGACGTCTACGAAATGACCTCGCGCTGATCGACAGGGGGCACACTATCGGTATGGACCTCAACGGTGAGCGCCCGAAACGGCTTCATGTTTCCGCATTGGCTGCGGCAGCGAACCCGTCGTACTCACGAATTGATACTTGGAATCTGCTCGACGATGCCTGCCGTGAGCTCGCCGAAGTGGACCGTGCCGGCCTGGACACCAAGCATCAGGCGGCGCGGGTGAAGCGCCTGCTCAATCGTCTCGGCGCCTACGAGCGGTACTGGTTGTATCCGGGCGCGGCCAACCTGGCGAAATTCTGCGGATATCTCGACGCCGGTGCCACAGTGGGGCTGACTAAGGCAGTCGGGCTGGCCGTGCGGCTGCTATCCGAATACGGCGACCGCGCAGCGCTTTTCGACACCTCAACGTCGCTGGCCGATCAGGAGCTGGTAGCGCGGGCTAAACAGCAGCAGTTCTACACAGTCCTGCTCGCCGACGATTCCCCGGCCACGGCTCCCGATAGCCTGGCCGAACACCTGCGGGCCCTGCGCGACCCATCGGGCGAGGTGCAGGTGGAGCTGCTGGTGGTGACGAGCGTCGAGGACGCTATCACCGCCGTCGCGCTGAACGGTGAGATCCAGGCGGCGATCATCCGGCATGACCTGCCACTGCGTTCCCGTGACAGGGTGCCGCTGATGACCACATTGCTCGGCGCCAACAATGACGCGGGCGCGACCGACTGCGCCGACAACTGGATCGAATGCGGCGAATGGATCCGGGAGCTGCGCCCACATATCGACCTGTATCTGCTCACCGACGAGTCGATCGCCGCCGAGACCGAGGACATGCCGCACGTCTACGATCGCACGTTCTATCGGCTCAACGATGTCACCGATCTGTACAGCACTGTGCTGGCCGGTATCCGGAACCGGTTCGCCACACCGTTTTTCGATGCTTTGCGCGCCTACGCCGCCGCTCCGGTCGGCCAGTTCCACGCGCTCCCCGTCGCGCGCGGGGCCAGCATTTTCAACTCCAAGTCGCTGCATGACATGGGCGAGTTCTATGGCCGCAACATCTTCATGGCCGAGACCTCGACCACCTCCGGTGGGCTGGATTCGCTGCTGGATCCGCACGGCAACATCAAGAAAGCGATGGACAAAGCCGCGCTGACCTGGAACGCCAACCAGACCTACTTCAGCACCAACGGAACGTCGACCGCTAACAAGATCGTCGTGCAGTCGCTGACCCGGCCCGGCGACATCGTTCTCATCGATCGCAATTGCCATAAATCCCACCACTACGGCCTGGTGCTTGCCGGGGCGTATCCGCTGTACCTGGACGCCTATGAGCTCCCACAGTTCGCCGTCTACGGAGCGGTGTCGCTGCACACGATCAAGAAGGCGCTGCTCGACCTCGAGGCGGCCGGACAACTGGACCGGGTGCGCATGCTGCTGCTCACCAACTGCACGTTCGACGGTGTTGTCTATAACCCCCGCCGCGTCATGGAGGAGGTCTTGGCAATCAAGCCGGACATCTGCTTCCTGTGGGATGAGGCGTGGTACGCGTTCGCCACTGCGGTGCCCTGGGCGCGGCAGCGGACAGCGATGATTGCCGCCGAGCAACTGGAATCGATGTTGTCGTCGCAGAAGTACGCCAAGGAGTACCGGCAGTGGCGTGCGTCGATGAACGGCGTCGACCGTGCGAAATGGGTCACGCGCCGGCTGCTTCCCGATCCCGAACGCGCCCGAATCCGCGTTTACGCAACGCATTCCACCCACAAGTCGCTCTCGGCGCTTCGGCAGGCGTCGATGATTCATATTCGGGACCAGGATTTCAAGGCGCTCACCCGTGATGCGTTCGGTGAGGCGTTTTTGACCCACACCTCGACGTCGCCGAACCAGCAACTGCTCGCATCGCTGGATCTGGCGCGCCGGCAAGTTGACATCGAGGGATTCCAGCTGGTCAGGAACGTCTATGACATGGCGCTGGTGTTCCGTCACCGCGTGCGTAAAGACCGGCTGATCAGTAAGTGGTTCCGCATCCTCGACGAGTCCGACCTGGTGCCTGACGAGTTTCGGGCCTCGGCGGTCAGCTCTTACCGGCAAGTCAGGCAGGGTGCCCTCGCGGAGTGGAATGAGGCCTGGCGGTCGGATCAATTCGTGCTCGACCCCACCCGGGTCACCTTGTTCATCGGCAAAACCGGCATGAACGGGTACGACTTTCGCGAGAAGATCCTGATGGAGCGATTCGGCATCCAGATCAACAAAACCTCGATCAACAGTGTGCTGTTGATCTTCACGATCGGCGTCACCTGGTCGAGCGTGCACTACCTGCTTGACGTGCTGCGCCGGGTGGCCGCCGATTTTGACCGCGGCCAGGGAGCGGCCAGCGCGGCCGACCGCGCCTTGCAACAGCGTCGGGTCGTGGAGATCACCGAGGACCTGCCGCCGCTGCCCGACTTCAGCGAGTTCGACACCGCGTTCCGTCCCGAGGGCGCGTGTGCTTTCGGCGACGTACGCTCGGCCTTTTATGCGGGGTACGACGAGTCGGACCGCGAACATGTCCTGCTCGGGGCCGCCGGGCGGCGACTCGCCGAGGGAAAGCCCCTGGTGTCGACCACGTTCGTCGTCCCGTACCCGCCTGGCTTCCCGGTGCTGGTGCCAGGTCAGGTGGTGTCCAAAGAGATCCTGTACTTTCTCGCCGAACTCGACGTGAAGGAAATCCACGGATACAACCCGGAACTGGGCTTGTCGGTCTTCACCGAAGACGCGCTCGCGCGGATGGCCAAGGCGCGGGAAGCGGTCGCCGCCGTGTCGCCGGAAACGGTACCGGCCATCGTCGCGAAGGCTCGTTGAAAATCTAGTTGTTTCTCAGCGAACTCTCAGCTAGAATCTCAGGACGCCAATTTCGAAACCACGGAAGTGGCTGACCAGCAACGGAAACGGATATGCGGCTCGCCCTTCGCCCATACATCATCACCGGTGCCGCAATCGCCGGCGCGAGCATCTTCGTGGTCGCTCCGACGTCGCCACGGCTGCCGGATGTCCAGGTGCCTGCAGTGCAACCCGCAGGTTCGGAGCTGAACGACGTCAATATGCAGGACTACCTGGGCTTGCTGACCAATCCCGATGCGCCGGTCCCCGCCCCCGATGTGGTCCCCGGCCCCGTCGTCGAAGTGCCCGATTCCGTCGGCGGCTCGCCCGACTTAGGCGGACTCCTCAATCCCAAAATCGCGCCGCCGGACCTGGGGCCGCTGGACCTCAACGGATTCGATCTCGGTGGAGTGCCCGGCCCCGGCAACCTACCGGATTTCGTCTCTCCGCCCGCGCCACCTCCCCAGTAGGCATTCGGAAAGAACCATCCTGGCCGTTGCCGCCTACAGCGCGTCAACGAGACGGTCGAGATCTGCCTCGGTGTTGTAGAGGTGAAATCCGACGCGCAGTGCTCCCGCGCGCACGGAGGCGCGGATACCGGCCCCGTGCAGCGCGTCCGCGCTGTGGCGGCCCGGGATCGAGACGATCGCGGAGTCAGCCGGCGCCAGCTGCAGTTCGCTGCGCAGCCGGTTTGCCAGCCCCACCGTGTGTGCCTCTACGGCGGCGCGATCCAGCGACGCCAGCCACGGAAGTGACAGTCCCGCGCCGAACACACTGAACCACGCCGGCGACGAGTCGAACTGCCGGGCGTCAGCGGCCAGCCGCATCGGCAGTCCATACAGCGACGACCACAAGTCTTCAGTCGCAAAGGGATTCGCGACGTGTGGTACCAACATATCAAACATGCGTTCGCTCAACGACATCCACGCCACACCGCGCGGCCCCAGTAACCACTTGTAGCTCACTCCAACTGTGATGTCGGCCCACGGCAGCTCCATGTTCTGCCAACCCAACGCCTGGGCCACATCGATGACCGTGACCGTGTCCGAATCGGCGATGCTGCGCCGCAGCGACGCGACGTCGAGTACGGCGCCATCGGCGGACTGCACGAGACTGACTGCGACGACGTCGAATTCGCCGGCGCTGTCCTCGAGCCGGCCGGGCGGCAACTCGGTGACGGTCACACCGCGACCTGCTTGAGCGGCGAACGGGTAAGTCACGCTGGTGTATTCACCGCGCACGGTGGCCACCCGAGTGTTATCCGGTACCGACGCGGCGACCAGGCCGATGACCGACGAGGCGCTGCTGCCCATCGCCACCCGATGCGCATCGGCGCCGACCAGCGACGCGTACGCCGCTCGGCTCGCGGTGATCGACTCAATGAACGCACTGAGCTCAAGGCTGCCCCGCTGCCAGGACTGCACACAGTCGCGTAGGCCGTCGGCGACAAATAGCGGCGGCACGCCATATGTTGCGGTGTCCAGGAAGCCGTCGGCACCGTCGAACTCGGCGCCGAAAGCCTCGCGCGTTGATGGCATGGCATTCATTGTTGCCAAGCTGGAGGGTGGTGCAGCGATTCGGGTGCCGTCACACGCTCGGGCGGCCGATGTTGCGGACTGCGTCGGCGACCGCGTCGGCCAGCGGATGAATCTCGGCTGCGTCCAGGTCGGCGATGGTGATCCGGACTCCTGGCGCCGTCGCCATCCGGTATCGCGTGCCCGGGGCAACGGCCCAACCCGCCGCGAGTAGCCGGGTGATCGCCACTGTCTCGTCGGGCACCGGGACCCACACGTTGAGGCCGGATCGGCCGGAGGCGGCGACGTCGCGCTCTGCCAGCGCCGTACGCAGCAGCGTGCGCTTCCCGGTGTAGGTGGCCTCGGCAGCCCGCACCAGGCGGGTTGCCGCCTCGTCGCGCCACAGGTCGACAGCGAGATCCTGCAGCAGATGACTGACCCAGCCCGGGCCCAGCCGCTGCCGCCCCTGCACCCGCTCGACGGTGCGGTGGTCCCCGGCGAGGACAGCCAGCCGAAGGTCGGGCCCATATGCCTTGGCGGCCGAACGCACGAACGCCCAATACCGGGTGCACCCGGCCAGCGAATGAAGCGGCGCGCCCGCGATACCGGCGCAGTGGTCGTCTTCAATCAGCAACAGGCCGTCGCCGCCTTCAGTCAGCAGGCCACGCAGCGTGGCGGCCCT
>JAFAQO010000720.1 GCA_019246375.1 Mycobacterium sp.
GGTGCGAATGCTATGGCGGCAGCAGCCGCTACTCCCAGTATTTTCATTGGTTGACCCCCTTGTACTGGAATGCGGCAGGTTGCTGTTACAGGATTGTCGCATTTTTAGGAGGTATAGACGCCGGAATTTTTCTGCCCCTCACACGCCAAAATCCTCTTGGCCCCCGCCTTCCCCGAGGAAATACACCTACGCTGATTTTGAGCAGGGCACGATGACAGGCACCCGTTTCGTTGATCCCAGATTCGGGATCCCCGATCGTCGGGGCTTACGTTGGGCGGTGTCCTCGCACGTGCAACAGGGAACCGGCGTCGAAACCCCATGCGGCAGTCACCGCCGCATCGACCGCACAGCTCGGCGAGGGGAACGCAGCGCGCACCCCGTCGCCGGTGTGCTTGAACATTAAGCCGCCGTGCGCCTCGATCGCCTTGCACAACACCTCGTCATGGGCGGCCAGTGCTGCCCGCATCGCCTCCGCGTCGTTCTCCCGCCGACGAGTCGACACCTCGACATCGGTGAACATAAACGTCACCACACCCGAAGGGGCAGCCGCCGTCATGGCATCGCCTCGGCCCACTTCACGTGGCCCTCGAAGCCTAGGGATGGCGCCATCGCGCGGTAGCGACTCTTTCTACACTCTCGCCCGGTGCATGGTTGTGCCGCGGTGCCGGCCTCGTCAACTTGTTCGCTTTGCGAATTCCTCTATCCAGTAAGGCAGCCGGGGCAAACTTTTTCAGCAGTGACAGCTGGCGCGCTAGGGGTCCGGCCGGATACCGCAACCTCGGCGTACGGCTGGTCGCCGCCTTGAGCACGACTTGTGCGACGACCGCGGGATCATCTCCAGCATGCACCGCCTCGGTGAGGACTTGTTGGACGTGCTCGCGAAGGGCCGCGTAGCTGTCAATCGGTGAATCGGCCTCGGCCGCATTGGCCTCGAAGGATGTGTTGGTGTAGCCGGGTTCCACGACTGAGACCCGCACGCCGAATTCTCGGGTCTCATGGTCGAGGGATTCGGAGTATCCCTCGACCGCGTGCTTTGAGGCTGCGTACAGCGCGCCGTAAGGCGCCGGCAAGAACCCCAACACCGAGCTGATGTTGATGATTCGACCGGTGCCCTGCGCGCGCAGATATGGCAGCACCTCACGGGTCAACCGCACCAACCCGAAGAAATTGGTGTCGAAGAGCTGCTGCGCCTGGGCGACCGAACTCTCCTCGGCGGCGCCGAACACACCAAAACCGGCGTTGTTGACCAGGACGTCGATCCGACCCGCACGTTGGATGATCGCTGAGACAGCTCCGCTGACCGAAGCCGCGTCGGTGACATCAAGCTGCACTAATTCCACCCCTGGGATCGGCTCGGTCCTACTCGCTTTGCGGCTGGTGCCGAAGACCTCAAAGCCTTGCGCCGCAAAGGCATTCGCAACGGCCAGACCGATTCCCGAGGAAACGCCGGTAATCAATGCCACGGGCGATCGCTGTTCCATGTCTACTCCTAGTAAACCGAATGGTGTACTTCTGTGCGGGTAACGCTACACCGCTTGACGCCCGCTGTAAACCGTTCGGTATACTTCGCACATGGCTACCGAGCGTGATGCGCAGCACACGACGAGCAGAGGCGGCCGTGGCGCACGCCAGCGCATCCTGGACGCGGCCGCCGAATTGTTCTACCGGCAGGGCATCAACGCCACCGGCGTTGAACGACTCGCAACCGAATCGTCGGTGTCCAAACGGACCCTCTACCAACACTTTCCGAGCAAGATGGCCGTGGTTGAAGAGTATCTGCGCAGCATCGAGCAACGCGTTGGTAATCCTGTAGCACCCGGTGCGGCTGTCGCGGACAAACCGCCCCGTGAGCGTCTACTCGCCATTTTCGACAGACCCACTGCGGGCGGAGCACCGTTCCGGGGTTGCCCCTTGCACAACGCGGCCGTCGAGGCGGCAGGAGCTATGCCGGAGGTTCAAAAAATCGTGCGCGCCAGCAAGCGCAACTTCGCCGATGGACTTACCGAGCTGGCCAAGGACGCGGGCGCCGCCGACCCGCCCCTCCTGGGCAACCAGCTCGCCGTGCTCTACGAAGGTGCGGCCGCGCTGGCCACGTCGCTAGACGACTCGTCGCCGTGGGCGCTAGCGCACACGGCAGCTGAGACACTGATCGACCAAGCACTCCGCTAGTGACGCGGAAACCGATCTATCTGCGGGGGCGTCCCCATGAGCATCCAGCTCGCCGCCGCCTACGACCGCGAGGACCTCGACGAAAGTGGCCCGATGCCGACCGCCGCACCGATGGACGAGTTGCTCGACGACCGGTTAGCGCACCGCGACGGGGCCCGGCTAGGACGCGGCAGACGATAGTTAGGCGGCGACGGATGGTCTCGGTGGCTATGAGCCTGAGCACATGACGACCGCGTACCGTCCGTTCGATACCTGCTGATTAATGACTTTGCCGCCGACCGTGATCTTGCAGCTAATCGAGCCCGTTCCAGCGTTCTGTGCCTTTACGACGAATGTGTCGAACCCTCGTTCAGCCGTGAACTCTTTCGACCAGGGTAACTTCACACTGGACTCCTGCTGTTCACCCTGGCTAATCATGTAGGTGACGTTTTGAGCAGCGCCGGAGTCGCCAGTGATGTCGTAACGAACGGTATTGCCTGCGTTCTGATTTGGCTTCACGTTTGGCTCCGCACATCCCCCGACAACTCCCGCCACGATCAAGAGACCGACCAGACCACTCAGCCGCCACCTACAACGGCTACTCTCTGCCCCCTGGCCTTGGGATGCGCCGCCGACAAGAACCGCGAGAACCATGTGGACCTACCCCTCGGATTAGGTCGTCGCAAGTTCCGGAGCCTAACAGGGCCGATCTACAAGAGAGTCGGTTTTCGAACATGATCGCTTGCCGGCTAGCGCCATTAGCGCACCGCAGCCGGGCCGCCGAGGACACGGCAGGTCGTGTGTCCACCGCAACACGTGCTGCATGGCTGGTGACCGACGAGCATCGCGTCAGGCCGGAAGCACCGTTAGGCCAAGCTTTTTTCGACATCTTGAGTCTTCATCAATCGAAGGCCGAATCGGCACCAGGTGTGCACTTGACGCGTCCAGCTGACGCGTGGTCTTTTCCCGCTGGGATCGGAAAAGCTTAACTAACTAATCACTCGAATAACGCCATCGATTGGAGAATTCGGCGCCGCTCGACGCTCGTTGGCGTACTTGAAACGGTGTAGTTAAAGCCAATCCGTTGGGTCCAATAGCCAGTTCCAGCAATTCCGTAGAAGTTCCACAGACCGCGTCTGTGCCTCGCGGCGATTCACCGAGGGATTCCTTGCGGCGTCGTCGCGGGCGGTGCCGCCGCCGAACGCAGGTTTTCGAGCAGCGCGGCCAGCAGGAATGGAGTAATGGATTACCCTACGTAAGCCGCCGTGCCGCGGCTTACCTTCATAGCGGCGGCGAATGGTCTAACTGATCCGAGAGCCGAGCACTCTGACTCCCGGACCGGCCCGAGCCCATAGCGGCCAAACATCGGATGCAAAACGAAGGAGTTCGGGGCATGGCGGAGCAAGACCAGAACATCGAGGTCGTCAAGAAAGGCTACGAAGCCTTCACGGCGGGCGACATGGAAACGCTGATGAGCCTGTTAGACGACAACATTGAGTGGATCCAACCAGGCGAAAGCACGGTCAGCGGTACCTACCACGGCAAGGGTGAACTCGGCGAATACATAAGCCGGTTGGCTGAGAAGTCGACGACGGTCAACCCGCACCGCTTCCTCGCCGACGGCGACACGGTCGTCGTGCTCAGTGAAACGACTGCCGGCGCCGAAACAAGCCAAGACGCCGACGTGTTCACGCTTCGCGACGGCAAGATAGTACGTGCACAGGTGTACGGAGACACGGCGATCATGGAGCGCGTGTTCGGCAAGAAGCAGCTTGCGGCCGGGATTTAGGTGGCTCTGACTGAGGAGTCGTACAGTTCGCCGGAAGAGTCGGCCCGTCATCCTGCTCGGGTGGCGGGCCGACCGCTGTTTTTTCGAGCCGACCAAGGCGGGCATCCGCGCGTGGGAGCGGGGCGTTCAGCGTCGCGCAGTGTGGATCGACTGCTCACGACCAGCCCCGCGGGCCAAGTCACAAATGAGGCTGACGCAACGGTCGGCCATCTGACCGATTAGGTTGGCATTTATGGACAGCGACCGCGGTGAATCCGCGCTCACCGGGCTGGGCCGGCGCCAGCTGGTCACTCGAATGCATGAGCAGCATGACGAGCTGCGGGCAACGCGCGACCAGATGGAACAACTGGTGCAGGTCATCGTCGAGATCGGTTCCGATCTGGACCTGGATGTGACGCTGCATCGAATCGTCAATGCTGCGATGGAGTTGACCGGCGCCCGCTACGGAGCGCTGGGCATACGCGGACCCGACGGCACCCTGGTCTCTTACATCCACGCGGGCATCGACGACGACACAGCGCGGCGCCTCGGCGCTCTGCCGGTAGGTGAGGGTCTCCGCGTCGATGATGTGAATACCCATCCGCAGGCCACCGGGCTGCACGCACACGACCCACAGATACGGGCACTGCTCGGAATACCAATCACCGTCCGGGCAGCTGACTTCGGTAACCTCTACCTGGCCGACGACCGTCCCAGACGAGTGTTTTCCGACTCCCAGGAAGGCGCCGTGCGGGCATTGGCCTCCGCGGCGGCGGTCGCCATCGACAACGCGCGACTCTTCGAGCGAGAACGCGAATCGGCGAAATGGACCAAGGCCACTCGCGAGATCACGACCGCGCTGCTGTCCGGCGACCCACAGACGGGGCCATTGCAGCTCATCGTGAACCGGGCGCTGGAGTTGGCCGGAGCTGAGCAGGCGATATTGCTTATTCCGAGCGAGCCCGATCTGCCCGCCGACGAAGTCAACACCCTGGTTGTAGCCGCCACGGCGGGCCGGTACGCCTCGGAGGTGATCGGTCAGCAGGTTCCGATGGACGGCTCCACCACGGGTGGTGTTGCGCGTCGCGGCATTCCGCTGATCACTGATTCCTTCCAATATCCGATCGCGGGTTTTACCGATGTCGGTGAACGCTCGGCGATCGTCATGCCGCTGATTGCGGACGACGCGGTGCTTGGTGTTATCGCTGTCGCACGCAACCCGCAGCAGCCGCCATTCGGCAACGATTACCTGGAGCTCGTCAGTGACTTTGCCCGACACGCTGCTATTGCATTGGCGCTGGCGGCAGGTCGCGAACATGCGCTCAACCAGCAACTCGCCCAAGCCGACACCCTCGATGACGCACTGCAAGCCGCAGCTGAGGAACTGCGTCGACTATGGCGGGCCCGCCGCGTCTTGGCTGTCACTTTCCCTATCCACGGCTCCTCCACGGAATCCACCTCAGGCGCACCGGAACTGGTGTCGGTCGGCGAGCCCGCGCAGTGGGAAGACCTGCCGGCCCCTACACGACGGATGCTCAGCTCATTGCGCGACGGCGACCTACTCACCCCCAACACGACAAAGCCCGGGACGGCGGGCATCGCGCTGCAGCATCCCGAGGGCGTGCTCGTCGTCTGCATTGATCTGGCCGAACAACGGGCGTTCACCCTCGAAGACCAGACCTTGCTAACCGTGCTGGCAGGCCGCCTCGGCCAAGGCCTGCACCGGGTGCACCAGGTCGACCAGCAGCGCGAAACCGCGCTGGCGCTGCAACACGCAATCCTTGGCCCCGCTCATCTACCAGGCGGGTTCGCGGCGCGCTATCAGGCCGCCAGCCGGCCCCTACAGGTGGGCGGTGACTGGTACGACATCGTCGACTTGGACGACGGGCGCATCGCGTTGATTGTCGGCGACTGTGTCGGCCATGGTCTCGCCGCGGCCACCGTGATGGGACAGTTGCGCAGCGCCTGCCGCGCGCTCCTGCTCGAGCACCCCAGCCCGGGTGCCGCTCTCGCGGGGCTGGACCGCTTCGCCGCGCGGCTACCGGGCGCCCAGTGCACCACCGCGGTTTGCGCGGTGCTCGACCCCG
>JAFAQO010000731.1 GCA_019246375.1 Mycobacterium sp.
CAAAGCGTCAAGGCGGTGGTCCAGACCGTCGAGCCCGCGGACGCGACCGAAGAGTTCGCCGAACAGTTACTCGGCTGGCTGCGTGATCGGTTGTCGCACTACAAGTGTCCCAAGTCGATTTCCTTCGAGGCCCAGCTGCCCCGCAGCGACGCGGGCAAACTTTACAAAGCAGAACTGGTCCAAAAGTACTCGGTAAGAGCTTGCGCATCGTCGATCTCCGCGAACCGGTGGACGAGATCGGCGCTGCGCAGCCAGCCGGCCCCGTCGTCGCCGTCGGCTCACTCGACGAAGCGAGCGAACCGTGGCTAACGACTGCCACTTTCACCCTGACCGAGGACGACACCGACGACCGTCGCGCCATCATGGTCCCGTCCCTATCTGCTGCCGTCACCGAACTGGTTGCGCACGTTGCTCATCGGCCGATAGCCGCGGCGGTGTGTGACGACGTGCTGCGCGCCGTCGATCCGGATGGTCCGACACTGGCCGCGGTGCTGACCGAGTCGCTGGCCTACTCGACCCTGCAGGGCGGGCCGGAGTTCGCACACTGGCTGGCCCGGCGTGGTCCGGCCGAAATGCCGGACACCGGTGACCCGGTGCTGGCAGAACGGGACGGTAACGTCCTACGGATCCGGTTCAATCGGCCGGGGCGGCACAACGCGTTCTCCACCGCTGCCCGCGCGGCGCTGCTGGAGGCGTTGACCGTCGCGCAGTTCGACCCGTCGGTGGCCGAGGTGGTGCTCAGCGGTGACGGCCGGTCGTTCTGCAGCGGCGGGGACCTCGCCGAGTTCGGCGCCTTGTCGGATCCGGCCAGCGCCCATCTTGCTCGCACGCGACACAGCCCCGCCCTGGTGCTCGACGCCCTGACCGCCCGGCTCGGCGCGGCGTGCCGCGCCGAAGTTCACGGGCAGGTGCTCGGTAGCGGGTTGGAGCTGGCTGCTTTCTGCGGACGCGTTGTGGCACAGCCGCGTTCAATGTTCGGGCTGCCCGAGCTAAAACTCGGCCTGATGCCCGGTGCCGGTGGGACCGTCAGTGTCACCCGGCGGATAGGTCGTTGGCGCACCGCCTATCTGGTGCTGTCGGGCAAGACCATTGACCCGGTGACGGCACTGCGGTGGGGCCTGGTCGACGACATCGCCTGACACCGCCGGCACCCAAGGGGCTCAGATGCCGCCGCGGGCCACCAACTGGCGGGCGATGACGTTGCGCTGGATCTCATTGGTGCCCTCGCCGACGATCATCAGCGGCGCATCGCGGAAGTAGCGCTCGACGTCGTACTCGGTCGAATAGCCGTAGCCGCCGTGGATGCGCACCGCGTCCAACGCGATTTCCATAGCCACCTCAGAGGCGAACAGCTTGGCCATCCCCGCCTCCATATCGCAGCGCTCGCCGCTGTCGTACCGTTCGGCCGCGTAGCGGGTGAGTTGACGCGCCGCGGTTAGCTTCGTCGCCATGTCGGCCAGGTAGTTGCCGACGGCCTGGTGCTGGTAGATCGGCCGGCCGAAGGTCTCCCGCTGGCGCGCGTAGGCCAGCGCGTCCTCCAGCGCCGCCGTCGCCACACCCAGCGCCCGCGCGGCCACCTGAATGCGCCCGGTCTCAAGCCCTTTCATCATGTGGGCGAACCCGCGACCGGGCGTCCCGCCGAGGATCGCCGAAAGGGGAACGCGGCAATCGTCGAACGACAGCTCACAGCTCTCGACGCCCTTGTAACCCAGCTTGGGCAGGTCCCGCGACACCGTGAGTCCCGGACCGGGTTCGACCAGCAACACCGAGATGCCGTTGTGCCGCGGCACGGCCGCCGGGTCGGTCTTGCACAGCAGCGCGATCAGCCCGGAGTGGCGGGCATTGGTGATCCAGGTCTTGGATCCGTTGATCACCAGATCCGGCCCGTCGGGCAGGGCGGTGGTCGACATATTCTGCAGATCGCTGCCGCCGCCCGGCTCGGTCAGCGCCATCGTCGCCCGCAGCTCTCCGGTGGCCATCGGCGGCAGATACCGGCGCTTCTGGTCCTCGGTGCCGAACAACACAAGCAGCTTGGCGACGACGGTGTGCCCGCCCATCGCCCCGGCCAGACTCATCCAGCCCCGCGCGAGCTCTTGGGTCACCAGCACGTAGCAGGGCATCGACACTGGTGATCCGCCGTACTCCTCGGCAATGGCCAGGCCGTAGATTCCGATGCGCTTCATCTGCTCGATCCACGCCTCGGGGTAGGAGTTGGCGTGCTCAACCTCGCGCACCGTCGGTTTGACCTCTTTGTCGACGAACGCGCGCACCGTCTCGACCAGCATCATCTCCTCGTCGGTCAGTCCCGCGCTCATGTATCGCCTCCGTGTGTGTCAGGATTCCTACCGCCATATTGACCCACCGGAGGCGCGATGAGCGGCGGACCGTACTTCGACGACCTCGCGGTCGGTCAAGTCTTCGACGAGGCACCGGCCGTGACGCTGACGGCCGGGATGGCGGCCGTCCACCAGGCGATCCTCGGCGACCGGCTGCGGCTGGCGCTGGACGCCGACCTGTCGGCCGCAGTGACCGGCGCCCCCGCCGCATTGGCGCACCCGGCGCTGGTCTGCGACGTGGCGATCGGGCAGAGCACACTGGCCACCCAGCGGGTCAAAGCCAACCTGTTTTACCGCGGGCTCAACTTCCACCGGTATCCGGTCATCGGCGACACCCTCTACACCCGCACCGAAGTGGTTGGGCTACGGGCGAATACGATCAAGCCGGGCCGAGCGCCAACCGGATTGGCGGCGCTGCGGATGACCACCATCGACCAGGCTGATCAGTTGGTACTCGACTTCTACCGCTGCGCCATGCTGCCGGCCAGTCCAGACGCTGCCGACACCGGCCACCGGGACGACTTGTCCACCATCGGGTCTGACGCGGTGACACCGGCGTCGGACCCGACGGCTGACTGGGACGCGGAAGCGTTCCGGAAGCGGGTGTCGGGTCCGCGGTTCGACCCCGGTCTGGCGGGCACGGTGTTGCACAGCACCGGCGATGTGGTCAGCAGCGCAGCCGAACTGGCTCGGCTCACACTCAATATCGCTGCAGTACACCATGATTCGCGTATCGCCGGACGCCGGCTGGTGTACGGCGGGCACACCATCGGATTGGCACTGGCGCAGGCTACCCGGCTGTTGCCCAATCTGGTGACGGTGCTGGGTTGGCGGTCTTGTGACCACACCGGACCGGTGCACGAGGGCGACACGTTGTACAGCGAACTGCGTGTCGAGTCGGCCTCGGCCACAGGTCAGGGCGGCGTGCTGGGGCTACGGTCGCTGGTTTACGCGGTCAGTGACTCACAGAGCGAACCAGACCGCCAGGTGCTGGACTGGCGCTTCACGGCGCGGGGGTTCTGAGCAACGCTCGCGAGCACAATGGTGGGCGTGGAGTCGGTCACGGCAGACTGGGCCGCCAGCGGGCTGGCGTATTTGACCGGCGCACCCGACGGACCGCCGGACTTCTCCCGAGCCGCCGTGCTGGCCGAAGCCCGCCGGGTGACCGCGGACATCGCTGCGCTCATCGGTGCCGAGGTCGACGCCGCCACCATATTGGCCGGTCGCGCGGCGCTGCTCGATCTGACCCGGCGCGGCCGCATCTCAGCGGGCGGTGCCACCCGGCTGCTGCGCACTGCTGACAGCTGGTGCGCCATCGCGCTTCCGCGCCCCGACGACATTGCGGCGCTGCCGGCACTGCTGGCGGTCGACACCGTTGCCGTCGACCCGTGGCCCGCAATAACCCACTGGGTTGCAACATGTTCCGCCGAAGCCGTCGTCGCTCGTGCCCAACTCCTGGATATTGCCGCGGCGGCGCTGGGCGAGGCGGTCCCGGCGGCACCGGCGGTACGAGGCGCCGGAGAGCGCGTCCAGCCGCGCCGGCCCGACGGACTTCTGGTGGCAGACCTGTCATCGCTATGGGCGGGGCCGCTGTGCGCACACCTGCTCGCTCAGGCGGGTGCGGTCGTCGTCAAAGTGGAGAGTCCGACTCGGCCCGACGGCACCCGCCGCGGCGAGCCGGCCTTCTTCGACTGGCTGAACTTCGGAAAGCTCAGTTACACGGTAGATTTCGACACAAGTCCGGAAGCGCTGCGAGAGCTCCTCGCGGCAGCCGACGTCGTCATCGAGGGCTCCCGCCCCGCTGCCCTGCGGCGCCGCCGGTTGGGCGCCGAGGACGTGCCGGCCCGGCCGGGGCGGGTGTGGCTCACCATCACCGGTCACGGCGACCAGCCCGAACGCCCGGCATTCGGCGACGACGCCGCCGTCGCGGGCGGGCTCGTCGGAGCCGGGCCGGTGTTCTGCGGCGATGCGATAGCCGACCCCCTGAGCGGACTGGAGGCTGCGCGGGCCGTGGCACAATCGCTGGGCCGCGGTGGCGGCGAAGTGATCACGTTGTCGATGGCGGCGGTGGCCGCCGGCTATGCCGCGCTGCCGCAGACAGCGTCGGACGGCGCTGTGACCGTCGCTCGCCCGCAGCCCCCGGCACCTGCCCCGTCCGGGTCGCCGCTGGGTGCCGACAATGCCGCAGTGTGCCGGATCGTGACCCAAAGGCTCGGTAGCTCATGCTGATTCAACGTGCGTCGCTGCTGGACGGCAGGATCGTCGACATCCGGCTGGGCGCGCAGATAGACGAGGT
>JAFAQO010000092.1 GCA_019246375.1 Mycobacterium sp.
TGGATGCGGACCAGGCTGGCCGACGAGGTTTTTCGGCCGCACTACACACCGAACACGGTCATCGCCCGCACCAAGGTGGTCGAACAGATGCGAATCATGGCGGCCGAAGGCGCCGCCGACGACAACTTCAACAAGGAGCACGGCGGCACCGGCGACATCGGCGCGGCGATCACCCGGATCGAGATGCTCGCGATGTCGGATCTGTCCCTGATGGTCAAGGCCGGCGTCCAATGGGGCCTGTTCGGCGGGGCTATCGAAAATCTGGGCACCGAACGCCATCACCGGGCCTACGTGAAGAAGACCATCAACCTCGAGGTCCGCGGGTGTTTCGCCATGACCGAGACCGGACACGGCAGCGACGTGCAGTCCCTGGAGACAACCGCGACCTACGACCCCGCGACGCAAGAGTTCGTCATAGACTCCCCCACCCCGACGGCCCGCAAGGACTACATCGGCGGAGCCGCCGAAACCGCCAGCGTAGCAGCGGTATTCGCACAGTTGATCACCAGCGAAAACGGCGAGCCGGCCAACCACGGCGTGCACTGCTTCGTGGTGCCGATCCGTGACGCCGACGGCAACGACCTACCAGGTGTGACGACGTCGGACAACCACTACAAAGGCGGCCTGCCCGGTGTCGACAACGGCCGCATCGTCTTCGACCACGTGCGCGTCCCCCGGGAGAACCTGCTGAACAGATACGGCGACGTCGCGCCCGATGGCACCTACACCTCACCGATCGAGAATCCCAGCCGCCGCTTCTTCACCATGATCGGCACGCTGATCCGCGGCCGGATCACGGTCGGTGGCAGCGCGGGCGCCGCGGCACGCGTCGCTCTCGACATAGCAACGCGATACGCGTTGCAACGCAGGCAGTTTGCGGCACCAGATGATGAGGCTGAGGTGCTGATCATGGACTACCTGGTGCATCAGCGGCGGCTGTTCCCGCTGATAGCGAAGTCATATGCGTTGCAGTTCGCGCAGAACGAGCTGGTGGCCAAGTGCCACGATCTGCAGACGTCGGATGCACCCGATGCCGAGGAGCAACGTGAACTGGAATCGCGCGCGGCCGGGTTGAAGGCGGCGAACACCTGGCATGCGAGCCGGGCGATTCAGGAGGCCCGAGAGGCTTGCGGCGGCGCGGGCTATATGGCCGAGAACCGGCTGATCGCGCTACGGGCGGACACCGACGTGTTCACCACCTTCGAGGGTGACAACCACGTGCTGACCCAATTGGTCGCCAAAGAGCTGCTGACCGCCTACGCCGACGACATCCACAGCATGAGCCCGGTCGAATGGGTAGGCTTTGCGGCCAACACAGTAGCTACTCGGGTAATGAAACGCACTGCGGCCGAGGCGATTCTGCAGACAATCGTCGACGCCCGGCAAGACAGTGAGGAAGAGGGCAGCCTGTTCAACCGCGGCACACAGGTCAAGATGTTCGAGGACCGTGAGGAGTACCTGCTGTCGTCGGTTGCGCGCCGGCTGCAGGCCAAATCCAACGAGATGTCGGCATTCGACGCGTTCAACGCCGTACAAGACCACGTGCTACACGCCGCGAGCGCCCACATCGACCGGGTGGTGCTCGAGGCGTTCGTCGCCGGCATCAACTCGTGTGAGGACGAGGAAGCCCGCGAGATCCTCGAGTTGGTCTGCGACCTGTACGCGTTGTCGGTGATCGAGGACGACAAGGCGTGGTACATCGAGCACCGGTTTCTGTCCACCGACCGGGCCAAGGCGGTCACCCGTGGTATCAACGATCGGTGCCGGGCGCTGCGGCCGTACGCCGAGACGCTGGTCGACGGCTTCGGCACCCCCGAACCGCTGCGCTACGCCGAAATGCTGCACCCGGAAAATCTGCCGACCTGACGCCCGGCGGGCACTCGTCACAGCTGCCGCAGGTCGACTTCGGTAAACGAGTCGATCCAACGGTGCGGTGGGCGTGGGGAATTCGGCTCCCCCGGGCGGGCCAGGCCGAGCACCGACCAACCGGCCGAGACCGCGGCGTCCAGTTCGTCGGGATGGTCGGACAGCAGGAGGATTTGATCGGCGGGCAAGCCGATCGCCTTGGCGATGGTGTCGTAGGACGAGCGTTCCCGCTTGGCTCCGGCCGTGGACAGGTCGAACCAGCCGCCGATCAACGACGCCAGCTCGCCACCGCGGGCATTCGCGAACCAATCCTGTTGATTGCGAACCGAGCCCGACGAGAACACATACAGCGCGATACCGGCCGCGTGCCAGGCAGCCAGCGTCGGCGGCACGTCGGCGAAGAACTCCCCGTGCAAGGCGCCGCTGCGGAAACCCTCTCCGCAGACCAGGCCCTGCGCGGTCTTCAGCGGTTCGGCCTTCACATCGGAATCCAGCCACTCGCGCAGGATCTGGGCCACCTCGGCCGGGTCTGCGTCGCGTCGCCCGGACAGTTCCCGGGTGCCCGCAATTACCGAGTCCGCCGCACCATCGCGGTTTTCGGCCAGCCACTGCTCGAGATGAGATCGGGTGTAGTCGTAGAGATCCTCGCGCACCGATCTGGTCGGGCTGGTGGTGCCCTCGATGTCGATGACGATCGCGGCGATCACGCCGCGACGAGCTGATCGAGCGTCGGGTACCGTTCACCGATCGGGTCGCCGGTGAAGTCGCCGATCCAGCCGTCCTGTTCCTCGAAGAACCGGATCGCCACAAAATCCGGACGCACACCCATGTCGAACCAATGCCGGGTTCCGGCCGGCACCGACAACAGGTCGCCGCCTTCGCACACCACCGCGACGACTTCGGGCTCCAGATGCAAGTAGAAGCAGCCCAGTCCGGCGACGAAGAACCGCACTTCGTCCTCGGCGTGCCGATGCTCGGACAGAAACTTGTGGCGGGCGGCCTTCGCGGTCTGCGGCCAGCCGGGGTCGCTGTCGTCGGGCTGCAGCCGGGCCACGTCGATGTACTTGTAGCGGCCGTCGACATTGAGTTCGGCGAGGCGGTCGCCGTATTCGGCCAGGATCTGGCTGTCCGGCGTGGCTGCGTGCAGACCCCGCATCGTCGGCCAACGGTCGAAGACGATGCCGCGGTTGGCAAGTTCGGCGCCGATCGCGCCCGCGTCGTCGGTGCGCAGCCGCACGTCGGCGGCGTCGCTGTCGGCCATCACCTGTAGGAGGGTCATGTCGGTTCCTGCCCGGTTTGCCGGGGTCCGATTTCACGGCGACCCGTGAGCGTCACCAGCTGGCACATCGCCTCCAGGCACTCGGCCCGGTCGCGGGCCTGGGCGAGGTTGGTGCCCCAGGCAGTGATGCCGTGACCGGCAATGAACAGCACCGGCGCAGCGTCGGGATGCTCGATCAGGTAACGCTCGATGTCGGCGCCGATGCGCGAAACGTCGGAGTGGTTGGTGAAAACCGGAACGTCGATGGTCTGCGTCCTCTCCAACCCTTTGATGAGCTCATAGCCGCTGAACCGCAGCACCGGCGGAGCGTCGATCGACTGGGCGGTCGCATGCGGCGGGTGCACGTGGACCACCGCTCCGGCGTCGGTGGCCCGGTAGACGGCGGTGTGGATGGCGGTCTCCGCCGATGGGCGTCGCGTGCCCGACACCAGCTGAGAGTCAGCGATCGTGACCGTCACCATGTCGTCCGCGCTGAGCTCGCCCTTGGACAACCCGCTACCGGTGATCACCGCGGTCTCCCCCGTCCGCACCGAGATGTTGCCCGCGGTGCCTGGCATCCAGCCCCGCGCATAGAGTCCGCGGGCGATGCCGGCGATCTGGTCGCCGTGCTGTGCTGCCACGTCACTAGTCTGCTCACCGCTTTCGGTGACGATTGCGGTGACCAGTTCCGGTGGGGTGACGTCGAAGGCAGGGTTGAAGACGGCTGTGCCGTCGGGAGCGGTAACGACGCCGCCGACATGAGTGATCTCGGCCGCGGCCCGTTGCTCCACGACGATCTGGTGTCCGGTCGGGGTGGCCAGATCGCGCGTGGACTCAGGGGCGACCACGATGAACGGGATGCCGTGGCGGCGAGCCGCCACCGCGAGAGCGTAGGTGCCGATCTTGTTGGCGACCGAACCGTCGGCGGCGATGCGATCCGCGCCGACGATTACGCAGTCCACCTGTCCGGTGGCCATCGCCCATGCGGCGGCCGAATCGATCGTCAGCCGGTGCGGGATCCCGGCTTCGGCAAGCTCCCATGCGGTGAGCCGGGCCCCCTGTAGCAGCGGGCGCGTCTCGTCGACCAGAACATTCTCAATCTGCCCGCGGGCGTGCAGCACCTGCAGCGCGCCCATCGCGGTACCGAACGCCGTGGTAGCCAGTCGCCCGGTGTTGCAGTGCGTGAGAATACGCAGCGGCCGATCCGGGCACAGCCGCTGCACCAGGTCCGCCGCATGGGTGGCGGCGGCCCGGTTCACCCGGGCATCTTCGGCCAACATCTCCATGGCCTCCGCGAGCACGGCCTGCGGGCCCTGGGGCAACTTGGCCAGCGCGCGCTGTACACCCCAGGCCAAATTCACCGCGGTGGGCCGGGCAGAGGCGATCCGCGCCGCTTCCAATGTCACCTTCTCGGCATCGCCCGCATGCGCGAACGCAGCCAACACCACACCGAAAGCGCCCGATACGCCCAGGGCGGGTGCTCCCCGAATGGCCAGCGTCTGGATCGCGTCGATGACCTCGTCGACTGTGGTGATCCGCAACTCGCGCAGCTCATGCGGCAACGCACGCTGATCGATGACGACCAACGTCCCGTCAGTCCAGGCGATCGAACTCTCCGCGACGTGGTCAGGTCGCGACCCAACAGCCGCCACGAACCACATTGAAGACCCGAAGCCCGCCGATGACCAGGGTTTGGCGCGACAAGAATCGATAACAGCGCAGCACATTCCCTAAGCTGACGTGGTTCACAACCGAGCAAAGGAGTCGCAGATGGCGTGGTTCCTCGCCCTGCAAGGACCGCCCAACAGGATAGGTCAGTCGCTGACGTACGAACTGCACGAATCGGCGAACATCCATCAGATCGAACAAGAGATGTCGAGCTCCGCGACGATCGACCGTGCGGTCCCGATTCCGGTTGTCTTCCAGAACCGCCGTCAGGTGACGCTGTATGTTCGGCCCGCCGCGTGGGGCGTGTGGGCCTTCTACCAGATGACGGAGGAAGAGCGGCGCGCAATGGCGGCGAGCATCAACGCAATCGCACAGGCGGCGAGGCAACCACAGGCGAAAAAGCAAAAAGGCTTATCACCACAAGGGCCATCGGTGCTCCCCCGGCTGGACTCGAACCAGCAGTTCGAGTAAGTACCGCCGTAAATGAATTGACGGGCGCAACGGTGCGCACCTGCTACATCGGCACTAACTGGAGTCCGGAACCGGAGCTGCCAGCGGTGCCAGCTCCGGCACGGCAGCCGGGGGCGGCGGTGCCGGAGCTCCCGCAGCCGGAGGCGGCGGTGCCGGCGCTACCGCAACCGGACGCGGCGGTGCCGGAGCTAACGCAACCGGGGGCGGGGTTACCAAACGTGGGGGCAGGGTCGCCGGAGCTGCCGAAGCTGGCGGCGGCGGTGCCGAAGCCACCGCAGCCGGAGGCGGCGGTGCCGGAGCCGCCGCAGCTGGGGGCAGGGTCGCCGGAGCTGCCGAAGCTGGCGGCGGCGGTGCCGCAGCCACCGCCGCCGAGGGCGGCGTTGCCGGAGTTACCGCAACCGGGGGCCGCGGCGCCCGAGCAGCCGAAGCCGGCGGCCGCGGCGCCCGAACAGCCGAAGCCGGCGACCGCGGTACCCGAACAGCCGAAGCCGGCGGCCGCGGTACCCGAACA
>JAFAQO010000180.1 GCA_019246375.1 Mycobacterium sp.
GGCGTCATCCAGCCGGTGCTGCACGGCAACGTCGCCCGGCTGGTAGCCGCCGGGCGCGGCCGCGGTCAGCGTGTTGGCGCCGTCGGCCACGATCAATACGCCCGTCTGTTCGGTCTGTCGGTCGATCTCGGCGCGCAGCCGGCGGCCCAGGGCCAGCGCGGTGCTGACGTCATGATCACCGGAGTAGACGCGGACTTCGACGCAGGCCTCGGGTTGGGCCATGCCGCGGACCCAGGCGGCGAAGAGCACGCACAGCGGCAATTCAGCCGGAAGGTCGTCGGCGCGCGGGGAGAGCCGTACCTCCAGTTCGGCGCCGAAACCGGCGAAGGTGCCGACGCTGGCCTGGCCGAACACTTGGTCCGAGCGGCCGACGCCGACCGCAATCCAGCGCGCCGGCAGCGAGGCGGCCGCCGCGATCACCGCCTCACGCAGATCTGCGACCTCGGCGGCAGCGGCGCCGGCAAGGTCGGGAACCAACACCGGAGCAGACGGAGTGATCGCAATGGCGCTCAGCACGCCACTAAACTAACGTCCCTGCCGCGCTGCGGGTCGCCGCTAAGCCCGATTACCCAGCTCTCCCCCGGCCGGTTTCCCCGGCCGGCATCGTCGCCGGGCTGACCCGATTGCCCGCCTCCTCCTCGGCCGGTTCCCCGGCCGGCATCGTCGCCGGGCTGCGATCCAGCTCGGCCGGCTGCTCGGTCGGTCTCAGGTCGCGTCCGCTACCCGCTGCCACGGTGGCGGCCTCGCCGCGCGCGAGCGCCACGGTCGCCATGATCACCACCGCGAGTCCTACTATCAGCCAAAAGATCTCTGCGCCGTCGGCATTGATGGTCTCACCAAGCACGATGACCCCCAGCGCCGACGCCACCACTGGTTTGGCCACCGTCACCGTCGGCATCGAGGCGGTCAGCGCACCGGCGCGGAACGCCGACTGCTGAAAAATCATCCCGGCGAGCGCGGCTGCTATCCAGGCATAGAATTCCGGCGCGCGTAGCAATGCCCCCACGCCGCCTCCGACCACCTCGACGACGCCTTTGGTCAGCACCGCGAACACGGCTAGCGACGTGCCTGCCACCACCGCCAGCAGCACCGGCGCGGCCGGACCGCCGGACCAGATCCGTGCTCCGAGCACGCACAACACCAGCGTCGGGCCCAACACCGCGATCACGACGAGCCACATCATCAGCGATCCTCGCGAACGACCGGCATCCGGGTCGCCGACCGTGACGAGCACGGCCAACGCAATTGCCAGCAACGCCGCCCACATCCACTCCGAGCGGGTGACCCGGTGATTGCTCAGTCGCGCGTAGATCGGCAAGGCAAACAGCAGCGCCGTCACTTGCAGCGACGTCACCAACATCACCGACCCGAACGCCAATGCCGCTGCCTGTATGGCGTAATTGGCTACAGCGCCCGCGCCTCCCAACCACCACCGCGTGTCACGCAACGACATGCGGAACAACTCGAGGTGCCCGACCTCCTTGTCGGTGATTTCCTGCGCGGAACGCTGACGAATGACGTCGCCGAACGCGGACGCCAGCGCGGCGCACAGTGCAAGAACTGCCGCGATATCCGCCTTCAGCATCCTGACCTCTTCGCCACCGTTCGACCCGGAAGCCGTTACCTATACCCAGTTCCCGAAGACTCTATTGCGCCGGCGATCGAACCGACGCCAATGAGCACCTGCGGGAACCGCTTCCATCACTTCAACAACTTCTGCACGACCTGCGGGTGGTCTGCCGGGTGCCGCACCGAGGAGTAAGCCACCCCGACGGTTGAGTTCGGTGGATGCCCCGGCTCCCGCATAGGCTGCCGCCGGCCGGCCTACCGCTGCTTCTTCTTCGGGACCGGCCGCCATCGTGACGGCCTCGCCGCGGGCCAGGGCCACGGTCGCCACGACCACCAATGCCACCGCGGCGACCAGCACAACCACCTCGGGACGGGGAGCCTGCAAACTTTCCCCGAGCACGACGACACCGAGCGCCGAAGCCACCACCGGCTCCGCCACGGTCATCGTCGGCAACGACGCGGTGAGCGCGCTGGCGCGGAACGACGACTGCTGAAACACCGTCCCGACCAGCGCGGCCGCTATCCATGCATAGAACTCCGGGGAGCGCAGCACCGTCGCGGGGCCACCGTCGAGCACCTCCACAACGCCCTTAGTCAGCACCGCGAACAGCGCCCACGCCGACGCCGATACCACCGCCAGCAACACCGCGGCCACGGGGCCCGAGAAGAGCCGGGCGCCGAGCACGCACAACACCAGCGCCGGAGCCAGCACGGCGGCCACCACGGCCCAGGTTTCCAGCGAACCCCGCTGGTAACCGGCGGTCGGATCACCGACGATGATGAAGACC
>JAFAQO010000281.1 GCA_019246375.1 Mycobacterium sp.
GATTTTCAACTTCAACGTCGGGGTGCTGCGCTGGTCGTGGCGAGTCATGAACTACAGATTTCCGATGAACAGCACTGACAAATACCCGCCTTTCACGCTGGCGTCCCGGCCTGACTACCCGGGAGATCTCGAGGTCGACTACCCCGAAAAGCTCACGAACTGGGCCGTGCTGGTGAAGTGGTGGCTGCTGGCGCTCCCTCAGATACTCCTTTGCTGGGCGATGGAGCCTTTGCTGCAGGTGCTAACCGTTATTGCCGCCGCGGCGTTGTTGTACACCGGGGAAATCCCGCGGGGTATGTTCGAGTTCCTCATGGGCATTGTTCGATGGCGATACCGGGTGGCCGTCTATGTTTCGCTGATGCGTGACGAGTATCCACCGTTCCGACTGGACCTGGGTAGCCGTTAACCCGCTGTAATCCATTGCGCCCCAGCCAGCGAGGCCCTTACTCGACGCCGACAGCCTCGATGATGTTCAGTCGCGCCGCACGTCGCGCGGGTGGCACGGAGCCGAGCAGGCTGATCGCCAGCGCGCCGAGAGCAAAGACGAATGCCGTCGGGCTCGGCCGGAAGTCGACGTCGAAATTCATGATGTCACCGCTGGCGAGGCTATACAGCCACTGGTCCGTCAGGCCGAACGCAAGCCCCAAGACACCGCCGATGACACCGATACCTGCTGCCTCGACCAGGACCATCTGCAAGGTGAACCGACGGCTGGTTCCCATCGCGCGTAGAACACCAATCTCGCGGCGCCGTTCGAGTACCGAGAGCGTCAACGTGTTGAGAAGCGCGACGGCGGCCACAAACACAACGATGATCCACACGGCGTTGGCGATGAACATGCTCTGGTGCAGCGGCGCCTCGACGCCTGCCAGCGCTGTGTGACCGTTGTATACGTAGTTTGGCGCAGGCACCACGCGGCGGACGTCTGCCAACAGGCGATTCCGATCCACGCCCGTGGCTGCGGCGATCTGGAGTGTCGTCGCTGTGGGGCGGTCGAACCAGGCGCGCATTTGACCCAGGTCGATACCAACGGTCCCGATGATCGTCGAGAAGTACGGCACCAAGGCCAGCACAGCCGTCTGCTTGGGGCCGTGCGGCGTTTGCAGCCGCAGTTCGTCGCCGGCCCGGACGCCGAGAGTCTTACCCAGATTCTGTGAAACCACCACCCCACGACCAGCGAGCACGTCGTTGCGTGCCCGTTCATCGAGTGCGTGATAGAGCGCATCGTGTGTTCCGGGAGAAAATCCGTCGAGCAGCACGCGTGTGCCGCCGACTTCACCGAACGCAAAAGCGCCCTCGGTGACACGTGCTACCCCGTGCACTGCGGCCGCCTTTTTCGCAAGACCTTGCGGCAGAGCGTCGGTGGGATAGCTGTCGGGAGGATTTGCGCTTACCCAAACGTCGGTGTCCGCGACCGACGAGAAGATACCACGCGCCGAACGGATCATGTCGCTGTTGGTACCGGTAATCACTACGGTTGTGAGAACTGCGATGAGCACCGTCATCACTGTGGCCCACACTCGCCGCGGTGCGCGTTCGATTGTCGCCGCCGCGAGTGCCCCGACCGATCCGAACGCTCGAGCCGTTGCAGCCGTGGCTTTGACGATGGGTGTGGTGAGCGCGAAGCCAAGCACGAGCTCGGCGCAGAACAGAGCAGACACCGCGACAAAGGCGAAGGTGCCCCTTTGGCCGAAGACGGTCACGATCGACACCGCGAACACCGTGACGGCGCCGACCCCGCTTGCCATCCGCAGCCATCGCGGCACCCGGTCCGCCGCCGAAACCCCGACAGGTGCCAACGCCTCGATCGGTGAAACCTTGTACACCTGCCGCGCAGCCATTGCCGATGCGGCGACGCTGGTGAGCACCGTCGCCGCGAGGGCAGCTGGAATAGCGTAGCCGGGCAGCCAATACTCGATGCGAGCTTCGAGCCCTTGGGTCATCGCCGGAGGCAATCGCCCAATTGCGATGCGGCCCATGAGTATTCCAAAGCCCGACCCGATGGCGCCGCCTATCAGTCCGAGGATCGCCGCCTCCGCGAGCATGTCGCGAAGGATTGTGACGCGGCGGCCGCCGATGGCGCGCAGCATCGAGATGACCGGCCGGCGCTGGGTGATAGCCATCGTCATTGTGGTGTAGATCAGGAATGCGCCGACCACCAAAGCAACCACCGCGCCCATCAAGGCCATGTAGTTCATCAGCTTGACACCGTCGCCGGCCCGAGTTGCCCGCATACTCGGATCCGCGACGAGAGCCCGGCCGTTCACCGCCTTGGTGACCGAGGCGCGGACCGTAGCAAGATTCGCGCCGGGTTTCGTAGTGATCAATATCGAGTCGAGTTGACCTTGTCGCCCGGTAACGTTCTGTGCCAAAGGAAGTGGCGCCAGGACATAGTGTCCGCCGTTGAGTTCCGCGAGTTGTTTGCCCTCGAGCACCGCCGCGACTGTGACCGCGCCCGAGCCCAGCTGAAACTGGTCGCCTTTCGCATAGCCGACACCTGGCCCGACCCGGACACCGTTCTTCACCCCGGACGGTGCGTCGAGTTGTCCTCCGACGACGTCTTTCAGGGCACCGCGCAACGCGGCACTCTTCTGGTCTGCGCCGAACAGCAGAACCGGCCCCGACGGCGTGGAGGCAGACGTCCGGATCATCGGTGCCGCGGTCGCGACACCGGGAACTGCGGCTACATCGGCCGTTATCGTGTCGGAGAATCCAGCGTCAGTGATACCCGACACCTCGAGGGCGGCGATGCCGGCGATCCCGTCGGACAGCCGGTTGACCGATCCGGTGATCGACCCGAAGATACCGAATACGGCCACCAGATACATTGCCGACACCGCCATTACGGCAACCGAGGCGATTGTTCGCCGACGATGCACCGCGAGTTCGCGAAGGCTGAACACACGTAACCGGCTCGCCGCAGCAGCTACCGCCGCGCCGGGTTTCATGGCCGAGGTACCCGCTCTCGTCGTCGTCGACCGTTATTGCTCCAGAATCGGTGGAGTCCAAGACGACCCCGGACGACCATCAACTCGTCGGAACCGAGCCGACCGTCCTGCAGTGTGATTATCCGGTCGGTCGCCGCCGCAGCTTCCGGGTTGTGGGTCACCATCACCACCAACCGACCGCGGCCGTCCTCGTGTGCAACCTCGCCAAGCAGCTCTAAAATCGCACTGCCCGTCGATGAATCGAGGTTCCCGGTCGGTTCGTCGGCGAGTATCAGCGGTGGGTCCATCATCAATGCCCGCGCTATCGCGACCCGTTGCATCTGGCCGCCCGACAGTTCCGCCGGTCGGTGCTGGGTCCGGTTACCGAGCCCGACCCGATCCAGCAGCCGAATAGCATCCGGTTTGGCCTTGCCCAGTCGCACACCATCGAGCAGCTTCGGGACCGCAACGTTCTCCCACGCCGACAAGGTCGGCAACAGGTTGAAGAACTGGAAGATGAATCCCACGCGACGACGGCGAAACTCCGACTGCTGTTCGTCGCTGAGGCGGCCGATCTCGTCGCCGTCGAACGTGATCGACCCAAGATCGGGGGAGTCCAACGCCCCGAGCAGATGCAGCAACGTGCTCTTACCCGCGCCCGAGGGTCCGACGACCGACACGAATTGCCCACCCCAGAGCTGCAGGCTGATCTCGTCGAGTGCACGCACTGATTGACCGCCGACCCGGTATTCGCGCACCACATTGCGGAGTTCGATGGTCAACTCGTAGCTGGGCGGATCCGAGGATCGTCCGATGGTGGTCCGCCCGTTTGGTGACTTCTTCATTGCGGTAGATAGGGCATAGTTGTGGCGCCCGCGAGGTCTCGGCGGATCTCCGCGGTGATCCGGGGGTGACTCAACGAACGCAGAAACATCGTCAGTGTCCAGGTGTGGAACCGGTCCGAGATCATCGCCGCAGGCCTCAGCGCGGTCTCGCCGTGGGACACCGGCAGCGACGCCACCCGGGACACGGCCATCACTTTGCGCCGTCGGGTCTTTTCGTACCAGCGCAGCGCGCTCGAGATGTCACCGTTGCTGCCGTTGGTCCCTCTCCCGAAATCCGAAAGCGCTTTGCACAGCACCATGGTGTCGAGCAGCGCCTGATTCGTCCCCTGCGCGAGGGTGGGCGGCATCGTGTGTGCGGCATCGCCTAGCAACGTCACCGCGCCGGTGCCAGGTGTGCGGGGAATGGGATGCCGAAAATGCGGGTACGGCGAACGGGCCAAATCGTCGTCGGTCAATGTCGCGAGCACTCGATCGGCCAAGTGCGACCATCCGGTGAAATTGGACCGGATCACGTCGATCGGACGTTCCGGTCTGATGAAGTCGTACGACCAGGGCAAGTCGAACCACCATTGCAGCTCGGAGGCCCCAGCCGGCCAAAGGCCGAGGTTTCCCTGCGCGCCGATAATGACGTGTGCGACTTCCTTCTCAGCGACGCCCGGAAGGGTGACCAGTCCCTGCCAGCTGCACCAGCCGGTCGGCTTCGCGTGTTGGGCGCCGACGATCTCTCGAACCATCGAATGGAGGCCATCGGCACCGATCACCAGATCTCCGTCCGCCGAGCTGCCGTCTTCGAACTCGACCCGCACTCCGCCGTGCGTGCTCACCACCTCCACTGCGCGGCAGTTGCATCGGATGCGATCGGTCGGAAAGCCTTCCAACAGGCGTTCAAGCAGGACTCGGCGGGGGACCATCCGAACAGGTGCGCTCAGCCGGTTCACGATCGTAGTTAGATCGAGAGTCGCCAGCGGGCGACCCGTGGATGTGACGACCCGCACGGTGGACAGCAGCTGACCGGCCCCATCCATATCGACGCCCAGCTGCTCCAGAACTGTCGCGCCGTTGGACCAGATGGTCACGGCGCCGCCACCTGCCTGCACATCCGACCGCCGTTCGAAGACGCTGACCTCGTGTCCGTCGCGCAGTAATCCCCGGGCGATGGAAATGCCGCCCACACCGGCGCCCACAATGAGGGCGCGAAGCCGGGACGGCGGCGCGTTGAGCACTGGGGTCAGCCTCGCCGAACGCGCGGTGCGTGGCGTACCGGGTAATCGGCTCCCGATCCGTTTCGTTTCCATGCCGCAGTCGCTCATGTCGGCGACAGGATCATCGCGGATCTCATGTTGTGGGCACGGTGGAAGTCGGGGAAAAGTTCACCGCAGCTCTGAAACTTTGGCGTAGGAAAGTGTCGCCCGACCGGTAGGAGGTAGCTGGCTTGCCGGTCTAGGTGCTGCGCAGGTCGTCGATGAACTCCTGGGCCTCATCCCACGTGGGCAATAGACCGGCCTCGCGGACTTCCTCGAGCATGGGCGCTGCCGCATCGCGTTCGGACATACGTGGCGTGGCTCCCTCGACTAACGGCCAGTCGATCGCCAGCACCGGGTCTGTCGCACGGATGATGTGCTCGCGTTCAGGATTGTATTCCGCTGAGCACAGGTACATAACCGTCGAGCTGTTCTGCAGCGCAAGGAAGCCGTGGGCAAGACCTTCGGAAAGATACACCGATTTGCGATGGCGCTCGTCGAGCAGCACCGAATCCCAGCGGCCGAATGTCGCTGAGCCCACGCGAATGTCCACGACGACGTCGAAGACCGACCCGTGCAGGCAGGTCACATACTTAGCTTGGCTCGGTGGCAGCTGGGCAAAGTGCAGACCGCGCAGCACACCGGCCGCCGACACCGAGCAATTCGCCTGCCGGACGTCCAAGCAGCGGCCGGTGAACGCGGAGAATTCGCGGCTAGTCAGCCACTCGAAAAACAGCCCGCGGGAGTCGGTATGCAGTTGGGGGGTGATCTCCCAAGCACC
>JAFAQO010000516.1 GCA_019246375.1 Mycobacterium sp.
AATGATCCCGGCGCACATCTACAACGACAACGAGCTGTTCGAGCTGGAAAAGGAGCGACTGTTCAGCCGGGCCTGGGTATTTGTCGCACACGAATCCGAGATTCCGCGGGATGGCGACTACGTGGTACGCCGGGTGCTGGAAGATTCATTCATCATCTCCCGTGATTCCGACGGCGAGATCCGCGCGATGTTCAACATGTGCTTACACCGCGGAATGCAGGTCTGCCGTGCAGAAATGGGTAACGCCTCCAACTTCCGCTGCCCTTACCACGGCTGGACCTACCGCAACGACGGCCGGCTCACCGGTCTGCCATTCCACCGGGAGGCCTATGGCGGCAGTGCCGGATTCGAGAAGGACGGCCAAACCCTGCTGCCCGCGCCCAATCTGGCCAGCTACAACGGCCTGATTTTTATCAGCATGGACCCGAACGCACAACCGCTGGAGAACTTTCTCGGCGACTTCCGGTTCTATCTGGATTTCTACACCAAGCAGAGCTGCGATGGCCTGGAAGTCCATGGACCGCAACGCTGGCGGATCAAGGCGAACTGGAAAATCGGCGCCGAGAATTTTGCGGGCGACATGTATCACACTCCGCAGACTCATGCCTCGATCGTCGAAATCGGATTGTTTCGGGAACCCAGCGCCCAGAAGCGCAAGGACGGCGCCACCTATTGGGCGTGCAGCGGCGGCGGCACCACCTACAAACTTCCGCCGGGCACCTTCGAAGAGCGCATGCGCTATGTCGGTTACCCCAACGACATGATCGACCGGATCAAACAAGTCTGGACGCCGCAACAGCAGCAGTTCGTCGGCGACGACGGATTCATGATCTCGGCCGCCTCTTGCTTCCCGAACCTGAGTTTCGTGCACAACTGGCCAAAGGTCGAAGAGGGCGAAGCGGTGGTGCCCTTCATCTCGATCCGGCTCTGGCAACCGGTCAGCAAGAACGAGACCGAGGTCTACTCCTGGTTCGCTGTCGACTCCGCTGCGCCGCCGGAGTACAAGAAGAACTCGTATGCGGCCTATCTGATGTGCTTCGGATCGACGGGCATGTTCGAACAAGACGACGTGGAGAACTGGGTGTCGCTGACCAACACCGCCGGCGGCTCGATGGCCCGCCGACTGCTGCTCAACAGCAGGATGGGATTGCTCTCCGACGACCGCCCGGTCGTCGACGCACTGCCCGCCGCAGCATTTCACGGACCGGGACGCGCGCAGGTCGGCTACAACGAAAACAACCAGCGCGAACTGCTCAAGCTGTGGGCCGATCACCTCGAGATGCCTCCACTGAGTGTGTCGACCGCCGTGCTCGGCACGCGCAACCGCAACGGAGCACTTGCATGACCACCGTGACGCCCGTGGGAAAACCGCTGCCATTCAACGACGCTCGGCATCTGCAGGCTCACCAGTTCTTGGTCGACGAAGCATACCTACTCGACGGCCAGCATTACGACGCTTGGCTGGACACTTTGACCGACGACGTCGGCTATCTCATGCCGGTGCGAGTCACCACCGCGCTCCGCGCCGGATTCGACACCTCCCCGGGGATGGCGCATTTCGACGAGAACAAGTACTCGCTGAGCCGACGAGTTGCCCGATTTCGCACCGAACACGCCTGGACCGAGGATCCGCCGTCCCGGCTGCGCCACTACATCACCAACGTGCGTACATTCGCCTGCGCCGACGACACCCATCTCGCCGTCGAATCCGCCGAACTGCTGTTCCGCAGCCGCGGCGACGTCAACGAGGCAGCTCTGGTGTCGTGTGGCCGCAGCGACGTGCTGCGGTGGTGTGGCGACCGATGGAAACTGGCACGCCGCACGATCACCGTCGACGAGTCGGTCTTGCGGATGCAAAACCTGGCGGTGTTTCTGTGAACGACGACCTGGCTGGACTACTGAAGGGCGCGGTAGGCGAACCTCTCACGGTGGCAAATGAATTCACCGAGGTCGTGGTGCGCCGCGTCGATACCCGCAACGGCTCGCGGCTACTGATCACCGCACCTAAGTCGGGCCGGTGGATCAGCCTGGACGCGCTCGAGGTGGAGGCGCTCACCTGGCAGAACACCCGCACGCTGGCGGCGATGGTCGGCAACATCAACACCCCGCTGCTGCCGGATGACGGGCTGCGATCATGACGCGCTGGCTGGACGGCAAGCGGGCCCTCATCGTCGGCGGCGGATCCGGCATCGGTAGGGCCGTCGTCGACGCCTTCCGGGCCGAAGGCGCTAAAGTCGCTGTGCTCGAACGCGATCCAGACAAATGCGATGCGCTGCGGCACAAGCTGAAGAAGGTGCCGGTAGTCGAAGGCGACGCCATTACCCGCGCCGCCAACGACCTGGCGGTCGCCACTGCGGTGGACGCCTTCGGCGGGCTCGACACGCTCGTCAACTGCGTCGGTATCTTCGACTTCTACAAAGGAATCGGCGACATCGAAGCTGACGACCTTCCGCCAGCATTCGACGAAATGTTTCGGGCCAACGTGCTCAGCCATCTGCAATCGGTCAAAGCAGCCGTTCCCGCGCTGCGCGCCGAGAGCGGGTCATCGATCGTGCTGGCCGAATCGGCATCGTCCTTTTATCCCGGGCGCGGTGGAGTGCTGTATGTGTCGTCGAAGTTCGCGGTTCGCGGACTGGTTGTCACGCTCGCCCACGAGCTGGCGCCTGAGATCCGGGTCAACGGGGTGGCGCCGGGCGGCACACTGAGCACCGACCTGCGCGGCCCAACAAGTCTGGGCCTGGACACCGTCCGTCTCGACGATGCCCCCAACCGGGCACGCGACCTCGCCGCGCGCACTCCGCTGAACGTTGCACTCTTGCCCGAAGATCACGCGTGGAGCTTTGTGTTCTTCGCCTCGGACCGCTCCCGGGGTATCACCGGCGAAAGCGCCCACCCCGACGGCGGATTCGGGCTCGGGATGCAATCATGACGCTCGACGAACAACGTAATTGGGTCGCCCAAGGGTGTCGAGTCGCGGCGGCCCGCGGGTTGGTCGACGGCATCCTCGGTCACTTGAGTCTGCGGGTCGACGACGACCACCTGCTCATCCGGTGCCGCAGCGACACCGACACCGGTGGCGTTTACCCGTGCGGCCGACATCCGGCTCATCCGCTTCGACGGCACGGCGGGCGCTGCCGGGGAACTCGATGGGTACCGCGTCCCCTCCGAACTTCCCATCCACGTTGAAACCATGCTGGCCAATCCAGAACACCGGGCCGTCGCGCACCTGCATCCGCCGACGGTCGTCGCCGCCGACCTCGCCGGTATCACGATCCGGCCGATTTATGGCGCCCACGACATCACTGGTGCGTGGCTCGCACGCGGTGGCGTGCCGGTCTACCCACGTGCGGTGCTGATCCGGAACTCGCAGTTAGGCAAGGAGATGGTGGTCGCCATGCGAGACCGCCCGGTGGTCATCTGCCGTGGCCACGGAATCACCAGCGCCGCCGCCACTGTGCAATTGACCGTACTGCAGGCGATCAGCCTCGATGCGCTTGCCCGCATGTCTCTGCGGGTGCGGTCCGCCGGCGGAACGCTGCGCGACATCGACGACCACGATTGGGACGACCTTCCGGATCTGGGATCCGGGTTCATCGACGCGGCGTGGCGGCATGAGGTCACGCGGATCACGCCCGGCGACGATGCAGAGCGCGTAGCGCGATGAGGAGAAGCCGGGCAATTGCACTCAGCCCGGCGACGATGCAGAGCGCGTAGCGCGACGAGG
>JAFAQO010000592.1 GCA_019246375.1 Mycobacterium sp.
CTCGATGTTGTACAGGCCCAGTTCAGTCTGGAACGCCGGGTCGGCGATCGCAGCCAGCACTTTGCGATTGGCCATCGCCGGTTGGTAACGCTCGTCGACGAGATTGCACTCGATTTCCATCCCGGTGAGGGGCCGTTCGAACTCGAAGCTGGCCTGCGCGAGCATGGTCTCGAAGACGTCCAGGCACAGCTGCACCTTGCGCCGGTATTCCTGCCGGTGCGCGCGGTCGTAGACGATGCGCTTGATCTCCTCGCCCACAACGCAGATGCAACAGGTTTACGCACGGCTATGCAACCTGGTGGCCACCACAATCTGCGGGCGGGGGCGCACCGGAAGATTGAACCCGCCGCCGCGGAGCTTTACCTGGATCGCAGGGTCGGCGTGCCGGGCCAGCGCGCGCAGTGCCGATGGACTGTATGCCCGCAGCGAACTGATGAACCCGTCGTGGCACACCGGGACCGCCGCGGCCAATGGCAGCATTGACGCCAACTGCAGGATGTGCAGCAGCGCGGGCGGGCGCGGCAGGTCGATGATGAGCAACTTGTCGGCGGCGCGGGTACCTTCGGCGAACACCCGAGCGGCCAGCGCCGGTGGTAGGTGATGGAACGACATCGCGAACACCGCGAGGTCATAGGATCCATCGGGCGCATCGATGGCCGCGGCGTCCATCTCGCGCACCGTGACGCGCGGGTGATCGCCCAGGTCGCCGGCGCGGATTGCGGCCACCGACGTGGGCTCGATATCGGTAACCGTGACCTCGGCGGTGGGATGCAGCTCCAGCAGGGCTCGCGACAGTGCGCCGTGGCCCGAGCCGAGTTCGAGGATCTTCGGGTCAGGCACGTCGGCGATTTCGTTGAGCGCGATGCGGGCGAACATGTCATGGTGGCCGAAGAATCGGCCGAAGCGGTCCAGCGAACGCACTACGGTGCGTTTCAGCTTGTCGACATCGTCGCGGTCTAGGTACTCCTGACGATCGGTCTCCAGCCACCGATCCAGGCAGGATGCGTGGGGCCCGCCGCGCGGCATGTGCTCGAAGTCAAGCATTTGGGTACCCATGTACACCATCATGGACGATTGCAGCTAGTGACCGCCGTGAGGAGAGCAGTTGGCCGACTTCGTCGCCTCGATCTACCAAGGCACCACCAGTACCCGCTGCATGATCTTCGACCACGACGGCACCGAGGTGGGCCGCTACCAGCGCGAGCATGAGCAGATTCTGCCGGGGGCCGGCTGGGTCGAGCACGACCCGGTCGAGATCTGGGAGCGCACCTCCTCAGTGCTGATGTCGGTACTGAACAGAACCAACCTCGGAGCCGAAGACATTGCGGCGCTGGGCGTTACAAATCAGCGGGAGACGACGGTGGTGTGGAACCGGCGCACCGGCCGGCCCTACTACAACGCGATCGTGTGGCAGGACACGCGCACTGATCGCATCGCAAAAGCGCTGGACCGCGACGGTCGAGGCGATGTGATCCGGCGCAAGGCGGGTTTACTTCCTGCGACCTACTTCTCGGGCGGCAAGCTGCAATGGATCTTGGACAACGTTGACGGGGTACGTGAAGCCGCCGAACACGGTGACGCGCTGTTCGGCACTTGCGATACCTGGCTGCTGTGGAACCTGACCGGCGGCCCGCGTGGCGGCGTGCATGTTACCGACGTCACCAACGCCAGCCGGACCATGCTAATGGATCTCGAGACGCTGGACTGGGACGACGAGCTACTGTCATTCTTTTCCGTTCCGCGGAAGATGCTGCCGACGATCGCGCCGTCGTCGCCGCAGCAGCCGTACGGCGTCACGGCGGAAAACGGGCCGATCGATGGCGAGGTGCCGATCACCGGAATCCTCGGTGACCAGCATGCGGCAATGGTGGGTCAGGTATGTCTGGCGACAGGAGAGGCCAAAAACACGTACGGCACTGGCAATTTCCTGCTGCTGAACACCGGCGAGAAGATTGTGCGATCCCGCAACGGTCTGCTGACCACAGTGTGCTACCAGTTCGGGGATGCCAAACCCGTTTACGCGCTTGAGGGCTCGATCGCCGTGACCGGGTCGGCGGTGCAATGGCTGCGTGACCAGTTGGGCATCATCAGCGGGGCCGCGCAAAGCGAGGCACTGGCCCGTCAGGTCGACGACAACGGCGGGGTGTATTTCGTTCCGGCGTTCTCCGGGCTGTTCGCACCGTATTGGCGCTCCGATGCCCGCGGCGCGATCGTGGGGTTGTCGCGCTACAACACCAATGCGCATCTGGCACGTGCGACATTGGAATCGATCTGCTATCAAAG
>JAFAQO010000622.1 GCA_019246375.1 Mycobacterium sp.
GGGTCCCAACAGGAGTCGAACAATACGAACAGCGGCTTGATGCGATGGCGCGCCGCGATGCCGACGAACTGTGCGAGACGTGTCTGGAAGCCGCGCGAATCCTGCGCCCACAACTGGTCATGCAGGAACACCCGCACGGTGTTGAGCCCGTGGTAGCGGGCCCAGCCCAGCTCGGTGTCGATGCGCCGGGGATCGTAGGTGCCGGCCTGGAACATCTCGAGCTGATTGATGGCGGTCGAGGTGATGTAGTTGGCGCCGACGGGCCAACCATGCGCGTGATACCAGCGGTTCGCGCGATCGGACGACCACCGATCTTGGCTACTCGCAGCGGCGCGAGGTGCTCGGCCCAGGGCAGTGCCCGCTGCCAGCAGCAGCGGCAGCTTCAGGGCCGATCGACGGCGCACGACGTGACCAATGGTGGGCAGCTCATGGTTGCGCGGGACGGAGTCTTGGCTGTTGGCATCACTCACAGGGCGCGGTCCTCGGCTGTTCCAGGTATCTTCGACAGGTTAGCGATACGCCTCTGCCGCCGAACGGGGAATGCCTCATCCGATCGCCACCTCCCCTCGCGCGGATCAGCTTGACGCGTGTAACGGTGGGTACACCGCGATCGTGACCACCGGCACGTCACCCGCGGTTATCCCGCGTTCGCTGGGCTTTAAGCCCTACGCCCAGCGCTGGACCGGGCGGGTGCATGGCCCGGAATGTCGCCTGACCATGCCGACTGCGCAGCGGTAGGCCCTCGTGGTGGGTATAGGGGTTTGGCCGACGATCGCGTTGACCGGTCGGTCGACTACCTTTTGACGATGACAACGGCTGCGCCGGCGACCAGCAACACGATCGCCGCCACGATCGCCCAACCGGCCCCGGCCAGCCACCAGATGACACCCAGCGGCACCAGTAGCGGGGACACGGCGAATAGCACCAACCCGGGGTGCTCCCGGAACACCTCGACCGCACTCTTAGCCCGGACCCGATCGATTTCCTTGCGAGGCATGTCTTAAGCATGCCAGTTAAGATTCGTCGTCGTCTTTGCCTTCTTCGTTGTGCAGCAGTTTCTCAGGGTGGTGGAAGGTGTTGGTGCGAGGTTGGCCGCGCTCGAGCTGGGGTGGGGGGATCCATTCGGTGAGGCCGTCATTGCGTTTGCGGGTGCTCCAGCCGCCGGGCTTGACCAAGCCATGATGGCTGCCGCAACTCAACGTCAGGTCGTTGACGCCGGTGGTGCGACAGAGGGCGTAGTCGGTGACGTGATGCACCTCGCAGGAGTAACCGCCCACATCACAGCCGGGGTGTGTGCAGCCGCGATCCTTGGCGTACAGCACAATCCGCTGACCGGGGGAGGCCAGCCGTTTGGTGTGATAGAGCCCGATGGCGCGGCCTCGGTCGAAGATTGCCAAATAATGATGAGCATGGCGTGCCATGGCGATCACGTCGGTCATCGGCAGTAGGGTGCCCCCACCGGTGAGCGCCGTGCCGGCGCCGGCTTCGAGTTCTTGGAGGGTTGTGGACACGATGATGCTGGCCGGCAGCCCATTGTGGGTGCCCAGCTTGCCGGAGGCCAAGATCGCACGCAGGGCGGCGAACAGCCCGTCGTGATTGCGCTGGGCCGGGCTGCGGGTGTCGCGTTCGATGGCGTGCTGGCTGGGTGTGCCGTCGAGCACGGGGTTGGGGTCGTACGGGTTGGCCATGGCGGGGGCGGCCAGTTTGGCCAGCACGGCTTCCAGAGTGGCCCTGGCGGCCGGGGTCAGGTAGCCCCTGAGTTGGGACATGCCGTCGGTGTCTTGTTTGCCCAGGGTGAGGCCGCGCCGACGCGCCCGGTCTTCGTCGCTGAATTGGCCATCGGGGTTGAGGCAATCGGCCAACTTGTCGGCCAGTTTGGCCAGCTGCTCGGGCCGGTACTGGGCGCCCAGCTCGGCCAGCTTCGCCTCGGCGCACTGGCGGGTGTCGGCGTCGATCCAGCAGGGCAAATCCCGCAGGAACCCGCGGATCACCCGCACCTGTGCCCCGCCCAACGCCCCGGCGCGTTGGGCGGCGGCGGTGGCCCACCGTTGCGGCGGCAACGGCTCACCGGTCAGAGACTGCCGCGGCCCCAGGTCTTCGGCTTCCTCGATCCGCCGGTTGGCGTCGGCGCGGGTGATATGCAGCCGGTCGGCCAGCACGTGGGCGAGCTTGCCGCCGATCTCAGCCGGAGTGGCCTGCTGGCGCACGCCGTTGATCAACGAATGCCGCGCCACCGGCAGGCGGCGCGTGTCGCGTTCGAGGCGTTCCAACAACGCCAACCGTTCCGGTGTGGTCAACACGTCGAACGACAACTCAGCCAGACCAGACACCGCGTCACGAAACGCGTCGAACGCCTCGATGATCTCCTCGCGGCTGCTGGCTGCCATGCCTGAATCGTATCGGCGGCCACCGACAAGAATGCCCGCACAAAAACTACTGAAACCACAGTGACACAAGAGGTTTCGCAGCTAAGTCAGCCAGCGGAGGGCTAACCGATTACCGCTGTAACAGCCGACGGCCCCAATCCGCGGTTGCTAATCCGGTTGCCGCGGCAGCCGCGCCCACAAGTGATCGACGATGCCGGGTTGCCCAGAATTGGACACTGTGGCCGTGTGACTCGTCGTCGAATATTCCGTGCGCCCCAAAGTCTTTGCCGCCCGGCCCGTCGAGCGGCTCCCACAGATTGGCCGGCCGGTCCGAGCTCACCGGTTGATCGGTCTGCTGCGAGTCGTACCCGCTACGGGCGAGGTATCGGTCGAGCAGCGCCGGCGCCACCCGCTGACCCATGATCGTGGCGACAGTGCTGGCACCGACCCAATACTGCTTGCGGCGGGGATGGTTCAGCGCGTGAAGGACTCCGCGCGCCGCCACTTCCGGCTGAAAGATCGGCGGCACCGGCTGCGGGTGTTTGTCGAGACGCGAACGGACCCAAGAAAACTGCGGCGTGTTCACGGCAGGCATCTGCACCACAGTGACTCGGACATTGCTTTTCTCATGCAGCAGCTCGGTTCGTAGCGATTCAGTGAACCCATTGACTGCGTGTTTGGCACCGCAGTATGCGGACTGCAGGGGGATCGCACGGCTGCCGAGAGCCGATCCGACCTGAACGATGACACCGGAGTTGCGACTACGCATTCTTTCCAACGCGGCCATGGTGCCGTAGACGAAGCCGAGGTAGGTCACCTCGGTGACTCTGCGGAATTCATCGGGCTTTATTTCGGCGAACGGCGCGAACACCGACGAGAACGCGACATTGATCCAGGCATTGATGGGGCCGAACCGTTCCTCGACGCGGCCAGCGGCCTGCTCAACCGCGTCGTAGTCCGATACGTCGGTCGGAAGCGCCAGCGCTTCCCCGCCGGCTGCGCGGACCTCGGCGGCCGCCGCCTCGAGACCAGTTTCGCCGCGCGCCAGCAGACCGACGTGTGCACCGCGTTGCCCGAGCAGCCGTGCGGTCGCGCGCCCAATTCCGGCACTCGCTCCGGTGACCACGACAACCTGAGGAGTCTTCGACACCCGTTGACGGATTGCATTGATAGCCATGGCTTGACGATGCTCCTGGACTTT
>JAFAQO010000624.1 GCA_019246375.1 Mycobacterium sp.
GTCACGCAACTGCGCGAACAGCACGCCACCAAAGTCGCGTATCGCCAGAACCCGTCCCGATACCGAGATGCTGTCCTGGTCGTCGGACTCTAACGCCTGGGCCACCGTGTGAGTGGGCGGATGGCCCACCGGGTAGGCGTCGATTCCGCGGTCGTGCAACGTCTTCAGCTTGGCGAGCCGGACCCGCATCTGCTCGGGCAGTCGCGGGCCGGACTCCCCGCCGGTGGAGAACTCCGCCCGCTGCAGCTCGGATAAATCCGGCGCCGTGCCGTCGGGATGCAACAGCCCGCTCGCGGCCAACGTATTCGGCACAGAAGGATGGTGGCCGGTGTGCTGCTCGGTGCGCCGGCTGAACGGCAGCACGAGAAAGCCCTCGGCGATGACCGAAGCGACGCCTACCCGGGGAATCATCCGGGCGTCCTCGTAGCAGGCGTATCGCGGCACCCATTCCGGCTGATACTTCACGTTCGAGCGGTACAGGGTCTCCAGCTGCCACCATCGCGAGAAGAACACCAGGAACCCCCGCCACAACCGCGCGACCGGGCCGGCACCGAGCTGCGCGCCTTGCGCGAACGCAGACCGGAACATGGCGAAGTTCAACGAAATACGGGTGACACCAAGATGTTCGGCGTGCAGCGTGAGGTCGCTGACCATGAGCTCGATGGTGCCGTTAGGAGAATGCGGAGACCGGCGCATCAAATCCAGCGACACGCCGTTGTGTCCCCATGGCACGAGCGACAGCATTGCCACCACCTGGTTGTCCCGGTCGACCGCCTCGACCAGCATGCAATCGGAATCCGCCGGGTCACCGAGCCTGCCCAGCGCCATCGAGAAGCCACGTTCCGTTTCGGTGTCCCGCCATGCATCGGCGCGCTTGATGACCTGCGCCATCTCCTCGGCGGGGAGCTCCACGTGCCGACGGATCCGCACCGTCAGCCCGGCCCTGCGCGCCCGTGTCACCGCTTGGCGTACTGCGCGCATATCCGGACCGGACAGCTTGAAATCGGCGGTATGCAGAACGGCCTCGTCGCCGAGCTCCAAGGCGTTCAGGCCGGCCGCGCGAAATGCCTGGGCCGCGTGGGAGCTGGCTCCCATCACGCCCGGCGTCCACCCGTAGGTCTGGCACAGTCGCAGCCACGCGTCGATGGCCTGCGGCCAGGCTCTGGGATCGCCCAGCGGGTCGCCGCTGGCCAGGCAGACACCGACCTCGACCCGATAAGTGATCGCGGCGCGGCCATTGGGTGCGAACACCACCGACTTGTCCCGGCGGGTGGCGAAGTAGCCCAGTGAGTCGTTCTTCCCGTATAGCTCGAGCAGCCCCCGGATGGCGGATTCGTCCTCGCCGGTCAGCGCGTTCTCGGCGCGTTGGGATTGGAACAACACGACCGCCGCGGCCATCAGTGCCAGCGCGCCGAATAGCCCGAAGACCGTGTTGAGTACGACGGACGGCCGGCCCTGGAAGAAGTCGGGGTCGACGAGGGCGAATCCGATCACCCGGTTCGCGACGTAGGGCAATCGGTCCTGGCGCTCGAGCGTGCGCGGAAACAATTCGACGAGTCCCCAGGACAGCGCGATACCGATCGCCCACCCCGCTACCAGCACCGCGGCCGCCTTGAACAGGGCGACGCGGCGGACCTTGGCCCAGAATTCGCGGTAGCCCAGAGCCAGCAGGACGAGCGCAGCCAGGTGCAGGGTGAGCCCTAAGGTATCGCCGAAGGTCTGAGCAGTTGTCCGGTCGTCGCCGGTCAGACCGTTGACATTCAGTACGGCGGCGATGACCAGGTTCAGGACCAACACCCACCAGGCGATGCGTTTCCGCGCGGTCAGCGCCCCGGCGAGCAACGCCAGCACGAACGACCACGCGAAGCTGGTGTCCGGAAAGTTGAACAGGTAGTCGTTGATGAACTCGCGCGGAACTCTGATGAGCCACCGGACCGCCGGTGACACGCTCGCCACCAGCGACAGGGTGGCGATGACGCCAACGGTCCAGCCGGCGGCCGCGGGGAGCCAGTAAAACCGAGAGGTCGATTTCGACCGACTTCTCGACCGACTCGTAGTGAGTGTCACGGCCGCGAGGATATTCGCTAAAACTGGGACTTGGGTTAGAAGGACACGTCGCTCTGCGCCACGGCGTCCGGATAGCGCTTCCTGACTGGTAGACTGATTTTCGCGACCGTCCCGGCGAAGGCTGGGAAACAGCAAGTGGAGTCCCACTCCCACCGCAGG
>JAFAQO010000294.1 GCA_019246375.1 Mycobacterium sp.
ATCGGACCCGCGCGGACGACGATGCGGCCGCGCCGCGGCCGAGAAGAACCGGTAGTTAGGTCCTGCGGCGCGTGACAGCATGCGCCGCCGGGACAAGACTTGGGTACACCCATTCTGCCTCGCAATGCAGGACAAGCGTACTGTTAAAGTGACCTCAGCGTCGGCTCAAGCAGTTGGCGGCGAAAACTAAATTTCGGGAGTTGATGTGACTAGCCAAGAGTCCGTGAATTCGTTCGGAGCCCGCGACACTCTCGAAGTCGGGGACAACAGTTACCAGATCTATCGGCTCGACGCGGTGACCGGCACCGAGAAACTCCCCTACAGCCTTAAAGTTCTCGCCGAGAATCTGCTGCGCAATGAGGACGGGAGAAACATCACCACCGATCACATCGAGGCGATCGCGAACTGGGATCCCAAGGCTGAGCCCAGCGTCGAGATCCAGTACACGCCGGCGCGGGTGGTGATGCAGGACTTCACCGGTGTACCGTGCATCGTCGACCTGGCGACCATGCGCGAGGCCATCGCCGACCTCGGCGGAGACCCCAACAAGGTCAACCCGCTGGCGCCGGCCGATCTGGTGATCGACCACTCGGTAATCGCTGACCTGTTCGGCCGGGCCGACGCGTTCGAGCGCAACGTCGAGATCGAGTACCAGCGCAACGGCGAGCGCTATCAATTCTTGCGCTGGGGGCAGGGCGCTTTCCGCGATTTCAAGGTGGTGCCGCCGGGCACCGGCATCGTGCACCAGGTCAACATCGAATACTTGGCCCGGGTAGTGATGGAGCGCGACGGGGTAGCCTATCCCGACACCTGCGTCGGAACCGACTCGCACACCACGATGGTTAACGGCCTCGGCGTTTTGGGTTGGGGCGTCGGCGGAATCGAGGCCGAGGCGGCGATGCTGGGCCAGCCGGTGTCGATGCTGATCCCGCGGGTGGTCGGCTTCAAGCTGACCGGCGAGATCCAGCCGGGTGTCACAGCCACCGACGTCGTGCTCACGGTCACCGAGATGCTGCGCAAGCACGGCGTAGTGGGCAAGTTCGTCGAATTCTACGGCGAGGGTGTGGCCGAGGTGCCGCTGGCCAACCGCGCCACGCTGGGTAACATGAGCCCCGAATTCGGTTCCACCGCAGCAATTTTCCCAATCGACCAGGAAACCATCAGCTACCTGAAGTTCACCGGGCGTAGCGACGAGCACCTGGCCCTGGTCGAGGCCTACGCCAAGCGACAGGGCATGTGGCACGATCCCGCCCACGAGCCGGAATTCTCCGAGTATCTCGAGCTCAACTTGTCCGACGTGGTGCCGTCGATCGCGGGCCCGAAGCGCCCGCAGGACCGGATCGCGCTGTCCGACGCGAAATCCACCTTCCGCGAGCAGATTCCCAACTACGTCGGCGACGATCCCGACAAAACGGAGTACTCGAAGCTCGACGAGGCGGTCGACGAGACGTTTCCGGCCAGCGACCCGTCATCGCTGTCCTGCAACGACGGCGGTGTCCCTCCGGTGCGATCGGCTGCCGCGCACGCCAATGGCCGGGTGAGCAATCCGGTGAAAGTGACGTCCGAGGAACGCGGCGAATTCGAGCTCGACCACGGCGCGGTGGTGATCGCCGCGGTCACCTCGTGCACCAATACCTCCAACCCCGAGGTGATGCTGGGCGCGGCGCTGCTGGCCCGCAACGCGGTCGAAAAGGGGTTGGCCTCCAAGCCGTGGGTGAAGACCTCGATGGCACCCGGATCTCAAGTGGTCAGCGACTACTACGACAAGGCCGGCCTATGGCCGTATCTGGAGAAGCTGGGCTTTTACCTCGTCGGCTACGGGTGCACCACCTGTATCGGCAACTCCGGCCCGCTGCCCGACGAGATCTCGAAGGCGGTCAACGACAATGACCTGTCGGTCGCCGCGGTGCTGTCCGGGAACCGCAATTTCGAGGGCCGCATCAACCCCGATGTGAAGATGAACTACCTGGCGTCGCCGCCGCTGGTGATCGCTTACGCGCTGGCCGGCACGATGGACTTCGACTTCGAGAACGAGCCGCTGGGCGAAGACAACGACGGCAACGACGTATTCCTGCGCGACATCTGGCCCTCGCAACAGGACGTCTCCGACACCATCGCCTCGGCGATCAACCAGGAGATGTTCACCAAGAACTACGCCGACGTGTTCAAGGGCGACGAGCGCTGGCGCAACCTACCGACCCCCAGCGGGAACACCTTTGAGTGGGATCCGGAATCGACGTATGTGCGCAAACCGCCTTATTTCGAAGGGATGTCCGCCGATCCTGAGCCGGTCAGCGACATCGCGCAAGCGCGCGTGCTGGCAGTCCTCGGTGACTCGGTGACCACCGACCACATCTCACCGGCCGGCAGCATCAAACAGGGCACGCCGGCGGCCCAATACCTCGAAGAACACGGCGTAGCGCGCAAGGACTTCAACTCCTTCGGTTCGCGGCGCGGCAACCACGAGGTGATGATCCGTGGCACGTTCGCCAATATCCGGCTGCGCAACCTGCTGCTCGACGATGTCGCCGGCGGCTACACCCGCGACTTCACCCAGTCGGACGCCCCGCAGGCGTTCATCTACGACGCGGCGCAAAACTATGCGGCGGAAGGCATTCCGTTAGTGGTGCTCGGCGGCAAGGAGTACGGGTCCGGCTCGTCGCGAGACTGGGCTGCCAAGGGCACCCTGCTGCTGGGAGTACGGGCAGTTATCGCCGAGTCGTTCGAGCGCATCCACCGCTCGAACTTGATCGGCATGGGCGTGATTCCGCTGCAATTTCCCGAAGGCAAATCGGCTGAGTCCCTGGGCTTAGACGGCACCGAGGTGTTCGACATCACCGGGATCGAAGCACTCAACGATGGCAAGACGCCGAAAACGGTCCACGTCAAGGCCGCCAAGGACGACGGCTCGGACTCAAAGCCCGTCGAGTTCGACGCGGTGGTGCGGATCGATACCCCCGGTGAGGCCGACTACTACCGCAACGGCGGCATCTTGCAGTTCGTGCTGCGCAACATGCTGAAGTCCGGCTAGCGCAGACGCCGGTGCCCAGGGTCAGCGAGGACCACCTGGCAGCTCGCCGCCGTCAAATCCTCGACGGCGCTCGCCGCTGCTTCGCCGAATACGGCTACGAGAAGGCAACCGTGCGCCGGCTGGAACAGGCGATCGGCTTGTCGCGCGGTGCGATTTTCCACCACTTCCGCGACAAGGACACCTTGTTCTTCGAGCTCGCCCGTGAAGACGCCAAGCGAATGGCGGCTGTCACGTCGCAGCAAGGTCTCATCCAGGTGATGCGCGACATGCTCGCCGCGCCTGATGAATTCGATTGGCTCGCAACCCGGTTGGAGATCGCACGAAAGCTGCGACACGATCCCGCATTCAGCCGAGGATGGACGGAACGCTCCGCGGAGCTGGCAGCGGCGACGACGGATCGGCTACGGCGGCAAAAGCAGGCCGGGCGGGTGCGCGACGACGTTCCCAGCGACGTTTTGCAGTGTTACCTGGACCTGGTCCTCGACGGATTAGTGGCTCGGCTTGCCTCCGGCGAAGACCCGCAACTACTCACAGCCGTCCTCGACGTGGTGGAGCGCTCGGTGCGGCAACCGTAGGTGCAGCCAGCACCAGTGCCGAGCGTGGATGTCTGCGAGACGTCCCAACGAACTTCTCGGGATTGCACACTCGCTAAAGCAGGAGGCAGCTACCGGGAGCGGGTGCGGTGGTTAGGACCGCCGCGACTGCGCATCGTGGTGCCCGATTCACGAAGCAAGCTGTGGATCGATCCGTACGATTTGCCGGTGGACGCCACCAGGTTGCGAATGCTCGCCCCGCCCTCGTAGGCGCTGCGCAACTCGTGGATCAATTCGTCGCGCGTTTCCTTCGTTTTCCTCATCGGCGCCTCCGCGTGGTCGTTCCGACACGGTTAGCGTAGGAAGCCACCGTCGGCGGCGGGACCGGTTTGACCGAAATAGGCTGTCGCAGACCTCAGGCCAGCTCGATGAGATCGCGGTACTCGTCAGACCAATGATCTTCGGTGCCGTCGGGCAGCAACACCACGCGCTGCGGGTCGAGCGCCTCGGCCGCCCCCGGATCGTGCGTCACCAATACCACCGCGCCGACATAGCTGCGCAGCGCGTCTAGCACCTGTTCACGCGATGCGGGATCGAGGTTGTTGGTGGGCTCGGCGAGCAGCAAGACGTTCGCCGTGGATGCCACCAGCCCGGCCAACGCCAGCCGAGTCTTCTCGCCACCCGAAAGCGTTCGGGCCAACTGATCGAGCTGCGGGCCGCTGAACATGAAAGCCCCGAGCAGACCGCGCAAATCCTGTTCGCCGGAATCGGGTGCGGCGTGCCGGATGTTCTGCCATACCGTTGCAGCGTCGTCGAGGGTGTCATGCTCCTGCGCGAAATAGCCGATCTTCAAACCATGCCCGGGTTCCAGCGCCCCGGCGTCCGGCTTCTCAACGCCGGCCAGTAGCCGCAGCAGCGTCGTCTTACCGGCGCCGTTGAGTCCCAGCACCACCACCCGGGAGCCGCGGTCGATGGCCAAATCCACGCCGGTGAACACTTCCAGCGATCCGTAGGTTTTGGTCAGGCCGGTGGCCACCAGAGGCGTTCGACCGCACGGAGCCGGCGTGGGAAACTTGATCCGCGCCACCTTGTCAGCTACGCGCTCGTCATCGAGACCAGCCATCATCCGGTCGGCGCGTCGCAGCATATTCTGGGCCGCAACAGCTTTGGTGGCTTTGGCGCCCAGCTTTGCGGCCTGGGCACGCAGCGCGGCGGCCTTGCGCTCGGCGTTGGCGCGCTCGCGGCGGCGGCGCTGCTCGTCGGTAGCGCGGGCGTCGAGGTACTTGTCCCAAGTCATGTTGTAGATATCAACTTCGCCGCGTACGGCATCCAAAAACCACACCCGATTGACGACGTCGGCCAGCAGTTCGACGTTGTGGCTTATCACCACCAGCCCGCCGGTGTGCGACCGCAAGAAATCGCGTAGCCAGCCCAACGAATCCGCATCCAGGTGGTTGGTGGGCTCATCGAGCAGCAAGGTAGTGGCCGACCGACTGTCGGACGCCGCAAACAAAATGCGCGCCAATTCGACTCGGCGGCGTTGACCTCCGGACAGGCTGCGCACCGGCTGAGTCAACACCCGTTCGGGTAACCCGAGGCTGGCACAGATACGGCTCGCTTCGCTTTCGGCGCCGTAACCACCCAGCGCGGCGAACCGCTCCTCGAGTTGACCGTAGCGGCAGATCGCGCGGTCTCGGGCGGCATCGTCAGCGACCTCGGCCAGTAATACCTGCTGCTTTTCCAGATCGGTGAGCAGCGTGTCGAGTCCGCGCGCCGAGAGGACCCGGTCGCGCGCCAGCATGTCGAGGTCACCCTCTTTGGGGTCCTGTGGAAGATACCCGATTTCGCCGGTCCGTTGCACCGAGCCGGCATAGGGCTCGCTCTCGCCGGCGAGGATACGCAGGGTCGTCGTCTTGCCGGCGCCGTTGCGCCCGACCAGCCCGATGCGGTCACCGGGCTGCACACGCAGCGCCGGCCCGTCAGCGGAGAGCAACGTGCGCGCGCCAGCGCGGACCTCGAGGTCCGATGCCGTGATCACGGTCACTCTCCTTACCTTGTCCGGCGGGCCAGCGCCCGCCAAGCCGATGCAGCGACCGCAGGATTCCCCCCGCTAGCCGCGTCACCCCCGGCCCAAAGGTTACTTTTCGTCGGTGAATACCGGTGGCCGCTTATCGGCGCGTGCGGCAACCGCCTCTTCGAAATTGGCGGTGAGCAGACGAACGAAAAGCTGTCCCAGGCCTTCAGCCTGCATGTGCACTTCCAGGCTACCGGCGTCCAGTCCGCTCCACAGTGTGCGCTTGGTCAATTCGAGGCCCGGCCGGGAGAACGCAGCGATTCGTTCGGCCAGTGCATAACAGGTGTCGAGCAGCTGTTCGTCGGGCACTCGGTACGACACCAACCCGATGCGCTCGGCTTCCTCGGCGTCAACGTCGCGGCCGGTGAGCATGAGCTCGAATGCCCGGGAAGACCCAATGGCGCGCGGCAGCAGATAACTCAGTCCCAGTTCGCTCGCGGTCAGGCCGTTATTGATGCCGGCGGCGCGGAAATAGGCTTGGGTCGACGCCACCCGAATGTCGGCCGCCAGCGCCAGGCACAACCCGCCGCCGATTGCCGCGCCGTTGACCGCCGCGATCACAGGTTGATGCAACCGCCGCAGAGCGAGGATCACGTCGTCGAGCAGCTCCATGGATCGCAGCGCGTAGGTCGGCTGCGTCAGGCCTTCGACGTGCGGCACCTGCCCGGCGGACTTGTGGTCGGCACCGGACGAGAAGCCTCGCCCCGCACCGGTCAGCACGACCACCCGCACGGAATTGTCGTAGGTGACTTCTTGCAGGGCCTTTTTGAGCGGCACCATGACGTCAAACGCCATGGAGTTCATCCGTTCAGGCCGGTTGAGTGTGATTAGCGCAATCTGGGGCCGCGGGCGTTCAACAAGGACCATGGTCACCGTTGAACGGTAACCCGCCCCCGGATTCGGTTCAGGCCTGGTCGCGTTCGCTGGCCGCGATGGCGGCGTCGACGTCGAAGTCCTTGACCTGTCGCACCAGATCCTCCAACGCCGCCGGCGGAAGAGCGCCAGGCTGATTGAACACCAGCTTGCCCTTCTTGAAAGCCATCAGCGTGGGAATGGATCGAATCTGTGCGGCCGCCGCCAGCTCCCGCTCAGCCTCGGTGTCGACCTTGGCGTACACGATGTCGGGGTGTTTCTCTGAGGAGGCCTGGAATGTCGGCGCGAAAGCGCGGCACGGACTGCACCAGGACGCCCAGAAGTCGACGAGCACGACGTCGTTGCCGTTGATGGTGTCGTTGAACTGTTCAGCAGTGAGGTCTCGGGTAGTCACGACTGGCTTAACGTCGCCAGCCGCCGCGATGTTCCCCACGGCATGCAGCGGCGGGCGGTCACTGCAGCCGGCGCGCAGGGCGGCCGATGTGCGGGCCATGGCGGGCCGTCATTGCCGCCGAGCACCCGGTGACCGCCTACCTGCAGCTCGCGGATCGCCTCGACTCTGCTCAGGCAGCAGTGCCGCCAGCACATCGTGATCTAGGTGTGGCCGGCAACCGATGAAATGCCTTCTGGCCCTGGCGAAGTTCGATGTCGCCGTGACGATCCCACAACCAGGCGCGTCGGCACGATCCGAAACGCCCTGCAGCACAGTAGGGCTCGTGTATTTGCCCGGCGCACGGCATTGACCATGGACCCTACGCTTCCGTCACCGTAGGCTACGCTTGCGTCACCGTAGGTTACGGTTGCGTACCCATTCCCCTCTCCGACACACTGCTTTCAGATTCGCCACGAGAAGGGAAAACCCTTGGGGCACTACATTGCCAATGTCCGTGACCTCGACTTCAACCTGTTCGAGGTCCTGAATCTCGGCGCCATCCTCGGCTCGGGGCGCTATCGCGACCTCGACGTGGAAACCGTCCACACCATGCTCGAGGAAGTCGCCCGGTTGGCAGAGGGTCCGGTGGCCGAGTCGTTCGCCGACGCCGACCGCAACCCGCCGGTTTTCGACCCGGATCGCCACACGATCTCGGTGCCCGCCGAGTTGGCCAAGACGGTGCAGGCGGTCAAAGCCGCTGAGTGGTGGCGCCTCGGCCTTCCCGAAGAAATCGGCGGCGTTTCCGCTCCGCCCCCACTGACGTGGGCGATCAACGAAATGGTGCACAGCGCCAATCCGGCTGCAGGTTTTTTCTACAGTCTGGCTCCGGCGATGGCCAACGCGCTGTATCTGGAGGGGAATGACCAGCAGAAGCGGTGGGCGGCGATCGGTCTGGAACGCGGCTGGGCGGCCACCATGGTGCTTACCGAGGCTGACGCCGGCTCCGATGTCGGGGCGGGCCGTACCAAGGCTGTTGCACAACCGGATGGCAGCTGGCTCATCGATGGCGTTAAGCGGTTCATCTCCGGCGGCGATGTGGGCGATACCGCCGAGAACATCTTCCATCTCGTGCTTGCCCGCCCCGAGGGTGCCGGTCCGGGCACCAAAGGACTGAGCCTGTTCTACGTACCCAAGTATCTTTTCGACCCGGACACTTATGAACTCGGTTCTCGCAACGGGGTTTTCGCTACGGGGTTGGAACACAAGATGGGTCTGAAATCCTCCCCGACCTGCGAACTGACCTTCGGCGCCCATGGCGTGCCCGCCGTTGGTTACCTGGTCGGCGACGTGCACAACGGGATTGCGCAGATGTTCACCGTGATCGAGCATGCTCGCATGTCGGTCGGCGTCAAGGCTGCCGGCACTCTGTCCACTGGATATCTGAATGCGCTGGCCTTCGCGAAAGAACGTGTGCAGGGCGCAGATCTGACCGAAATGGCCAACAAGACGGCGCCGCGGGTGACGATCATTCATCACCCGGATGTGCGCCGCAGCCTGATGACCCAGAAGGCTTACGCCGAAGGCTTGCGTGCGCTGTATATGTATGCCGCTGCCCATCAGGACAGCGCTGTTGTTCAACAGGTTTCGGGTGCGGACCCCGAGATGGCACACCGTGTGAACGATCTGCTGCTACCGGTGGTCAAGGGGGTGAGCTCGGAGCGGGCCTATGAAATCCTGAGCGAGTCGTTGCAGACGCTCGGCGGCTCCGGCTACTTGACCGATTACCCCATCGAGCAGTACATCCGGGATGCCCGGATCGATTCGCTGTACGAGGGCACCACTGCCATCCAGGCACTGGACTTCTTTTTCCGCAAAATTGTCCGTGATCGGGGCGAGGCGCTGAATCACGTGGCATCGCAGATCCGCCGTACCATCGACACCTGTAGTGAGACGTCGCGACCGCAAGCTGAACTGCTTCGTACCGCCCTGGGCGATGTGACGGCGATGACCGCGACCCTTACCGGCTACCTGATGGCCGCCGCCGAACAACCCGCCCAGATATACAAAGTGGGGCTCGCGTCCGTGCGCTTTCTGCTGGCCGTTGGCGACTTGCTCATCGGCTGGCGACTGCTGGTGCAAGCCGAGGTCGCACGCGCGGCTCTATCGGCCGCGCCGACGACGAAGGATGAGGCGTTCTATCAAGGCAAGCTCGCGACCGCAGCGTTCTTCGCCAAAAACATGCTTCCCAACTTGACCGCGTTGCGGGGCATCATTGAGGGCCTCGATGACGACGTCATGCGCGTTTCCGAGGCCGCGTTTTAGCGACGGGCCGCATCCACAGCTCGCTTATACCGGCTCAGCAGCCGATATTCAGGCAGTTAAGGTGAGATGCGTCGCCACTGCGGGTACCCGCCTGTGCAGCTAAATGCCTGATCGGATATCTGATTTATGCCTCGAATTGCTCGACTCGGGATCGTTGCGGTGACCGCAGCCACCGTGGTGTGCGTCGCCGCGTGCGGCTCTTCGAACCATCAGAACACCGGAAAGCCCACCTCATCGTTAAGACCGACCAGCTCGGCGCCCACGTCGCCGCCGGCACCGCCCAAGCCCACGGATCACGTCGAGGGCATGATCTCATCGTTTTCGGGCAACACGATTGACCTGCGGCTGCGGCAAGGGACCGCCACGGTGGACTTCTCACCGTCGACGGAGATCATCGAAACTACCCCGGCTCAGTTA
>JAFAQO010000304.1 GCA_019246375.1 Mycobacterium sp.
ACCTTCGCGACCTTCGTCGGATTGACCGATCCGGCGGGAAAGCCCGTGCGCGGCGGCTTCGCCGATCCCAACCTGCGCCCGCAGATCGTCGGGGTGTTCACCGACCTGACCGGTGCCGCGCCGTCTGGCCTGCGGTTCTCGGCAACCATCGACACCCGGTTCACCAGCACACCGACGACGCTGAAACTGGTCGCGATGGTGCTGGCGATGGTGTCCACGGTCGTCGCGCTGGTCGCTCTGTGGCGCCTAGACCAGTTGGACGGGCGCCGTATGCACCGCTTAATTCCGACGCGCTGGCGCAAGTTCACAGTCGTCGACGCCACGGTGATATTCGGCTTCCTGCTATGGCATCTGATCGGCGCGAATTCCTCCGACGACGGCTACATCCTCGGCATGGCCCGGGTCGCCGACCACGCCGGCTACATGTCCAACTACTTCCGCTGGTTCGGCAGCCCGGAGGACCCGTTCGGCTGGTACTACAACCTGCTGGCACTGATGACCCACGTCAGCGACGGTAGCCTGTGGATGCGACTGCCCGACTTGGTCGCCGGGCTGGTCTGCTGGCTGCTGCTGTCGCGTGAGGTGTTGCCCCGGCTGGGGCCGGCGGTAACCTCCAGCACGGCCGCTAACTGGGCGGCGGGCATCGTCTTGCTCACCGCGTGGATGCCGTTCAACAACGGCCTTCGTCCCGAGCCGATCATCGCGCTGGGCTCGCTGATCACCTACGTGTTGATCGAGCGCTCAATGTGTGCTTCCCGGCTGACGCCGGCGGCGCTGGCGGTGCTGACCGCCGCGTTCACTCTCGGGGTGCAGCCCACCGGCCTGATCGCGGTGGCCGCGTTGGTCGCCGGTGGCCGCCCGATCCTGCGGATTCTGGTCCACCGGCATCGCCTGGTGGGCACCTGGCCGCTGGTGGCCCCGCTGCTGGCCGCCGGTTCGGTCATCCTTACCGTCGTCTTCGCCGATCAAACGCTGTCGACAGTGTTGGAAGCCACCAGGATTCGCACCGCGATTGGACCGAGCCAGGCCTGGTACACCGAGAACCTGCGCTACTACTACCTGATCCTGCCCACCGTCGACGGTGCGCTGTCGCGCCGATTCGGCTTCCTGATCACCGCCCTGTGCCTGTTCACCGCGGTATTCATCATGTTGCGGCGCAAGCGAATCCCCGGTGTGGCCCGCGGGCCGGCGTGGCGGCTGATGGGCGTCATCTTCGCCACCATGTTCTTCCTGATGTTCACTCCCACCAAGTGGGTGCACCATTTCGGGCTGTTCGCCGCGGTAGGGGCAGCGATGGCCGCGCTGACCACGGTGCTGGTGTCGCCGAAGGTGCTGCGCTGGTCGCGCAACCGGATGGCATTCCTGACGGCGCTGTTGTTTCTGATGGCGCTGTGCTTCGCCACCTTCAACGGCTGGTGGTACGTCTCGAGCTACGGCGTGCCCTTCAACAGCGCCATGCCGAGGATTGCCGGAATCACCGTCAGCACGGTTTTTTTGGCGTTATTCGTGATCGCCGCGCTGTACACGATCTGGTTGCACTTCGCGTCCAGGGACCACGGCGAGGGCCGACTGGCGCGGGCGATGACGGCCGCTCCGGTCCCGATCGCGGCCGGATTCATGGCGCTGGTGTTCGTCGGGTCGATGGTGGCCGGAATCGTGCGCCAATACCCCACCTACTCCAACGGCTGGGCCAACTTGCGGGAATTCACCGGAGGCTGCGCACTGGCCGACGACGTGCTCGTCGAGCCGGACACCAATGCCGGCTACATGGCGCCGCGTCCGGGTGATTACGGTCCGTTGGGTCCGCTGGGGGGAGTCAACCCCACAGGGTTCACCCCAAACGGCGTACCCGAACGCACCTTGGCGGAATCTATCCGAGAGACGTCGGTGCCGCAGCCCGGCACCGACTACGACTGGGACGCGCCGACCAAGCTGAAGGCGCCGGGCATCAACGGGTCTACGGTGCCGCTGCCCTACGGCCTCGACCCGGCGCGAGTCCCGCTAGCCGGCAGCTACACCACCGGGCCACAACAGCAGAGCAGGCTGACGTCGGCGTGGTATCAGCTGCCCAAACCCGACGACGGGCACCCACTGGTCGTCGTGACCGCCGCAGGCAAGATCACGGGCAAGAGCGTGCTGCACGGACACACCGCGGGGCAGACCGTCGTGCTGGAATACGGCAAGCCCGGCCCGGGTGGCGACGTGATGCCAGCCGGGCGGCTGGTGCCCTACGACCTGTACGGGGAACAGCCGAAGGTATGGCGCAATCTACGCTTCGCCCGGTCTCAAATGCCCGCTGACGCGGTCGCGGTCCGGGTGGTGGCCGAGGACCTGTCCCTGACGCCGGAAGACTGGATTGCGGTGACCCCGCCGCGGGTGCCGGAACTACGCTCCGTGCAGGAATACGTCGGCTCGTCGCAGCCGGTGCTGATGGACTGGGCGGTCGGGCTGGCCTTCCCGTGCCAGCACCCGATGCTGCACGTCAACGGCGTCACCGAGATCCCCAAGTTCCGCATCACGCCGGACTACAACGCCAAGAAGCAGGACACCGACACCTGGCAGGACGGCGTCAACGGCGGCCTGCTGGGCATCACCGATCTGCTGTTGCGGGCGCACGTCATGGCGACCTACCTGTCCCACGACTGGGGCCGGGATTGGGGATCGCTACGCAAGTTCGAAACGATCGTCAACGCCCAGCCCGCCGCCCTGGATCTGGGCACCGCCACCCGCACCGGCTGGTGGTCACCGGGGAAGATCCGCATCAAACCATAAGGGCGCAGACCGGTTGCGCTTCACGCATGGGTGCGAACGCTGCCCGCTACACCTCAAGCGATGCGGCCGCCCAGCTGCCGAAGCATAAGCGTCTGCTGGGTACCGCTCGCGACGGCCGAATCCTCAGCGCGTTCATGCTCCCGCTAACGAGCCCAGGGTGACTGCTAAGTGGAGCTGTCGTTGCCTAGAGTCGCCCGACGGTCGCGGCCTGCATGAGAACGCCCTGGGCATGCTCAATCCAGGCCGCACGATAACGTTCTTGGTCGACGTCTCCCGGTGTGTGGCCGATCAACAGCCGAACCATAGGGTAGTACGCCAGGGAGGCCACCAGCACCGCGGCAGCTGCCTCGGGGTCGGCGATTTGCACCGCCCCGGCCTTGACCGCGGCGCGGAGTCCAGCGGCGAAGCGCTGATAGGCGTTCGCGGTAATGGCCGACCACAGCTCATCAGCGAGTTCCGGAAACGTAGGTTCTCTGAAGACAATCCTCAGCAGGAGGGCGTTGTCATCGATGCCGTCCCATATCAGCGTCGCGGCGCGACGCAGCGCTTGCTCGGCATTGCCGGTCAACTCTGCGTCGAACTGCTTACCATCGTCAGCGAGGCGGTCCACATAGCGACGGGTCGCCGCTTCCAGAAGCTCTCGCTTCGAAGAGAAGTGCTTGTAGAGCGCGCCCGATCCCGCCGCCAGACCGCACGCCCGCTGGATATCGGCGACCGAGGTTTGGGCATAGCCCTGACGGGCGAAGAGCGTGATGGCTGCGTCCAGCAGCCGCTCACGCGTGCTGGGCTCGGTGACCAAACCCATGGCGATAGGTTACAACGGTGTCGGTACTCGCCCCGATTGCCAGACCGGGACGAGTCACGTTCGACTGAGCGCTTGCCCAGCACTGGGGTGAGTGATTAGTCTCTCACCACACCGTTGTTTGCCGCCCGTATGGGACCGGTGTGGGCTGCCGGTCGCGTACCAATTGGTGCCTGATTTCGCATGCCCGCTGCCTGAGGAGCGTCGAGTAATGCACACGAATGCTGACGGACATGCGGGGCGCTCTTCGTCTAGGTTTCACCCTGCGAGCACCCGTTTGCAACCCAGAGAAGACGTGCCACAACGACGGTGCTGTCCGGCGACGGTCCACGATCGCGCCGAGAAGTTGTGGACCGATGGGAAGTAGCGAGGTTGTGCCTGCGGTCGAGGCGTGGGTCCGCCGGCAGCTGCGCGAGTACGCCGTCGCGTTACGGAGGCTGGCCTACAGCCTCCCGAACGGAATGGGCGAACGCGAACTCCTGCAGTTGTCCGAGCAGATGGACACGACCGCCGGGCAAGGTCTCGGAGGAATGGTCGCGTCCCTGCGCGTGAAGGATCCGCTGACCTTAGAACCAGGCGTCGAGCAACACGGACCCACCATCGAGGAGATTCGCGTCGTCATTCCGGAATGGCCGGAGACCAATGGGATCCCGTGGCAGATGTGCGCAATCTGCCATGTGATCTATGACCCGACCACTTCTCACCCCCATGATCACTCCCGGCAGAGCGAACAGCACGGGAAAGCAATGATCTCGCGAGACATCGTCGGGTAGCCTCGTGAAGCGTTTGGTTGGCCATAGTTTTTTTCTCCCCTGTTGGTCGTCTCCGACCGAAGCCCATGGTGGAAGGTGGATTGACGGCTAGGCGCCCCAGGCAAGATTGTCATCGCCAGCGGGTAATCAGGGCCGATGCACAGGACCTTGGCGCGCGTGTGTCTCGCCTCACTGTTGAGCGTCGTGGCGGTCGCATGCGGCGCACCGTCGGCGCCCAAACCGCAACCGCCCAAACCACTGAACTACGTCGCAATGGGCGACTCCGTCGCTGCCG
>JAFAQO010000403.1 GCA_019246375.1 Mycobacterium sp.
GACGTGCACCAGTAGATCGGCATCGACGACTTCCTCCAGGGTGGAGCGAAACGCCTCGACCAACTGCGTGGGCAGGTGCCGCACGAAACCGACGGTGTCGGTGAGCACATAACTGCCGGCCCCCCTCGAATCGGGGTCGAACTGGCCGCGACGGGTGGTGGGCTCCAGAGTCGCGAACAGCGCATCCTGCACCAGTACGCCGGCGCCGGTCAGCGCGTTGAGCAGGCTGGATTTGCCGGCGTTGGTGTAGCCCACGATCGCGATGGACGGCACGTCGCTGTGCAGCCTTCGGCTGCGCTGGGTATCGCGAACCTGCTTCATGTCCTTGATGTCGCGGCGCAGCTTGGCCATTCGCTCGCGGATGCGGCGCCGGTCGGTTTCGATCTTGGTCTCACCCGGACCACGCAGACCCACGCCACCGGTGCTGCCGCCGGCACGCCCACCGGCCTGCCGCGACATTGACTCGCCCCAACCGCGCAGTCGCGGCAGCATGTACTCCATCTGCGCCAGTGACACTTGGGCTTTGCCTTCGCGGCTGGTGGCGTGCTGGGCGAAGATGTCGAGGATCAGCGCGGTACGGTCGATAACTTTGACCCTGACCGCCTTCTCCAACGCGGTCAGCTGGGCCGGCGACAATTCGCCGTCACAGATCACGGTGTCAGCGCCGGTGGCCAGCACTACCTCACGGAGTTCCTGCGCTTTGCCTGATCCGATGTAGGTCGAGGCGTCGGGCTTGCTGCGGCGCTGGATCATCCCTTCGAGCACTTGTGAGCCGGCGGTCTCCGCGAGCGCGGCCAGCTCGGCCAGGCTGGCTTCGGCGTCCGCGGCGCTGCCGTCCGTCCAGACGCCGACGAGCACGACCCGCTCCAGCCGCAGCTGCCGGTACTCAACCTCGGAGATGTCGGCAAGTTCGGTGGACAGCCCGGCAACGCGGCGCAATGCCGACCGGTCGTCAAGCGCAAGTTCACCCGTACTCGGTTCGGCGCTGGGCCCTGAGTTGGGCTCACCAGCTGTGTGATCGGGAAATTCGGGATACGTCATAGTCAATAACACATGGTGCACGCCGGATCGGCGGCGCGCATCTCAATTAATGCTGCTGCGTCCGCCACCATTCCTCGCTGAGCTCGCCGCGAGCCACCAGCACCGACGGCCCGCGCAGGTAGCTGGTGGCCTCGGTGATCGTGACGACGACCTCGCCGCCCGGTACCCGGACGGTCAGCGTGCCGGTGGTAGCGCCGGCGCTGGCCAGGGCGGCGGCGGCAGCGGCGACGGTTCCCGTTCCGCAGGAACGGGTTTCGCCCACGCCGCGCTCGTGGACCCGCATCGTGACCGCTCCGCCGGCCGGCGCGGTGAGGACTTCGACGTTGACGCCATCCGGGAACTGCTCGCGGTCGAACGTCACCGGCGCCGCGACGTCCAGCGCCGCCAGTGCCTCGACCGTGAGCTCCGGTTCGACGCAAGCCAGGTGCGGATTGCCGACGTCGACCGCAAGCCCGCGAAATACCCGGCCACCGACGACGGCCTCCCCCGAACCCAGCCGGTTGGCCTTACCCATGTCGACGCTGACGTCGGCACTGGTCGCATCGAAGCGGTGCAGGGCTACCGGTCGTGGACCCGTGAGTGAGCCGACGACGAACTCGTCGCGTTGCTCTAAACCGCTGGCCCGCAAGTAGTGCGCGAACACCCGCACGCCGTTGCCACACATCTGCGCGATCGACCCGTCGGCGTTGCGGTAGTCCATATACCAGTCGCCGGAGCTGACACCGTCGGGCAGGCGGTCGAGCACACCGGCGGCCAATGCGGCGCCCGCTGTGGTGACCCGCAGGACCCCGTCGGCGCCGAGTCCCTGCCGCCGGTCGCACAACGCGGCTACCGCCGAGTGGGTGAACACCAATTCGGCGTTCAGGTCACACAGCAGCACAAAGTCGTTCTGTGTGCCGTGCCCCTTGGCGAAGATCATGTGCGCCACTCTTCCCCCGCAAGCGGGGGGACCCCCACACGCTTGCCGGCATCATCGTCGTCGGCGCGGATCACCTGCTCAGGATACGTGTCGCCACGCTCGCAACGCCGCGTCGACAATTTCGGCGCGGTCGGCCGCGTCACCCACGTCGATCCAGTGAATGCGGTGGTCTCGGCGAAACCACGACCGCTGCCGTCGCACGTAGCGACGCGTGCCCTGGTAGGTCTGCTGACGTGCGCGATCGAGCGCCTGCTCGGAGAGCGGGCCGCTCTCAACAGCGTCGAGCGCGGCAGTCACTTGGGCGTAGCCCAGCGCGCGTGACGCGGTTACGCCGTCGCGCAGCCCATGTCCGAGCAGTGTGGTCACCTCGTCGACTAGGCCGTGATCAAACATCGCGTCCGTGCGCCGCGCCAGCCACTCATCGAGAAGCTCTGTGGCGCAATCCAATCCGACGATCACGGTCCCCCAGCGGGGTGTGCCGATCGCGGGCGCCGACGCCGCAAACGGTTGCCCGGTGAGCTCGACCACCTCTAGTGCACGCACGATGCGGCGGGCGTCCGTCGGCAAGATCGACGCGGCGGCGGCCGGATCGCGCCCGGCCAGCTCAGCATGCAGCCTGGCCACGCCGACCTCGGCCAGCCGCAGCTCCCATTTGGCCCGCACCTGCGCGTCGGTGGCCGGGAACGACCAGTCGTCGAGCAGAGACTGGACGTAGAGCATGGAGCCGCCGACCACAACAGGCACGGCACCGCGGGCCGCGATCGCCTCGACGTCGGCGGCCGCCGCGCGCTGGTAGCCGGCGACGGTCGCGGTTTCGGTGACGTCGAGGACGTCGAGCTGATGATGCTGGATTCCGCGTCGCTGCGCGACCGGCAGCTTCGCGGTTCCGATGTCCATGCCGCGGTAGAGCTGCATCGCATCCGCGTTCACGATCTCGGCGCCAGTTTCGAGCCGCTCGGCGACCTCGAGTGCCAGCTGCGACTTGCCGGTTCCGGTAGGACCGACGATCGCCAGAGGTCGCACGGCTAGACCGTCACGGCTGCCAGACACCGGCGAAGTACCCGACCCCGTACGGCGCACCCCGGTAGAGCTCCTTGGCCGACCTCGGCGCCGGCTCGCTCAGCCCGGCCAGCAGCTGGAATGCCACCCGCCCGACAACCTGCGGCGGCAGCCCGGTCAAGGCGGCCGCGTCGCC
>JAFAQO010000492.1 GCA_019246375.1 Mycobacterium sp.
AAGGCCTCGTCGTCATGATGCGCCCGATTTCCATCGTGATCGCCGAGGACTCCTTGCTTATCCGCGATAGCGTATGCCGCGCCCTGTCAACAGACCCGGATGTGAGCGTGGTCGGTGTCGGCGTGGATTACGAGTCAACGGTCCGACTCATCGACCGGCATCAGCCATCCCTGCTCGTGACCGATGTCCGCATGCCGCCGACATCGACCGATGAGGGAATCCAACTCGCCCAGTGGTTGCGCAGCGCGCACCCGGACACCGGAGTGATCGTGTTATCCCAATACGTGCAGCCCCAATACGCGCTCGGGCTGCTCGACGGCGGCAGCGCCGCGCGTGGGTATCTGTTGAAGGAACGGGTCTCCCATTTCGACCAGCTCAGCGACGCGGTGCGCCAAGTGGCGTCCGGCGGGACGGTGCTGGATCCGCTGGTGGTGGAGGCGCTGATGGCGCAACCGGACGCGGCGCGCACACTCGCCAGGTTGACCCGGCGGGAACGTGAGGTGCTGGCCGGGCTGGCCACCGGCCGCAGTAACCGCGCGCTAGCGCAGCAACTGGTGTTAACCCAGAAGGCAGTGGAAAAGCACATCAATTCGATCTTCGCGAAACTCGGGCTGACCGCAGATGACACGGTGGATCGGCGCGTCAAGGCGGTATTGATGTTCCTCAACGACGGCACCAAGGTTTAAAAAAGTGTGGTGTGTACACCCTGGTGGCTAGGGAAACCCAAGCGCATCATCTCGAGCATGACGGTCGAGCCGGTGCGGGTGTGGCTAGTCGACGACCAGGCCAGCTTCCGACGGGTCGCCGCGAAAATGCTCTCCGCCGCAGATGGATTCGTGTTGACGGGCGAATGCGATAATGGTGAATCCGCGATCGACCTCATTCGGGACGGCGGCCCTGGGATCGTGTTGATGGATATCCACATGCCCGGAATTGGCGGCATCGAAGCCACGCGGCGAATCCGCGCCGCACACCCGGATTTGATGGTCCTGTTGATGTCAACCTACGACGTCGAAGACCTTCCCGCTGGTGCCGCGGAGTGCGGTGCGGCGGCCTACGTGCACAAAGAACACCTGAGTCCGGATATGCTGAGCCGGTTATGGCGGGCAGCCGACTGAGCCCGGTGCGGCGTTGTTAGGTTACGACCTCATTCACCGCCTTGCGAAGGAACGCTTTGAGCTGTTCCTTACCGGTCTGTTGGCCACGTATTCCGGTTGTGGTGTCTTGCTGCCGCTGGGGGAGTACAAGTTTGTGCAACGATCCCCCTTGTTGCTGGTCATCGCAGCGATCTGGACCGCGCACTGTGTCGTGGTGGGGGCCGCGCTGCACCTGGCGCGACGCCGTAGATATCAGCAATCAATCACGCTGGTATGTCTCGGTAACTGGTCCGCCGTTTTGCTCACTACATTCGTCGCGCCGCAACTTTTGCCGGTTATGGTGCTTTTGGCGCTGCTGCCTGTCGTTTTCGCCGAGCCCTACGTCCGCTGGCAGCGAGGCCTGACCTTCGCCGTGATTTCCGCCGGCTGTGTCCTGGCCCTGGGCGTACTGGCATGGTTTCCGAATGCTTATGTTTCACACGCGGCCGCGCATTTTCCTCGCTGGGCCAATAGCGCGTTCGTCATCCCAGCACTGCCGGTCCTTGCCCTTTGGCTCCTGGTCATTGCGTTTAACACCGCCGCAGCGCTGCGAACCTCGGAGAACATGCTGGCCGAGCGCGCCGCCCAGCTCGCGGCATCACGTACCCGGGTGATCACCGTCGCCGACGACGAACGGCGCCGCCTCGAACGTGACCTGCATGACGGCGCCCAACAACACCTCGTCGCGCTGGCGGTGCTGATCCAACTCGCCCGCACTGCCGAACACGACCGATCTCAGCCGCTGCTCACCGAGGCTTCCGAGCTGCTGGAGACGGCGATGGCAGATATCCGGCGTCTCGCCCACGGTATTTACCCCCCGCTGCTTGTCAGCGGCGGTCTGGCCCAAGCCTTACCGGCGGCCGCCGCACACGCCGCGGTCCCCGTACAGCTGAACCTGCACGGGCTCGGCCGCTACCCCGCCCCGATCGAGGCCGCCCTGTATTACTGCTGCAGCGAAGCGCTGCAGAATGCCGCCAAACACGGCGGCCCGGACACCACTGTGACGATCACCGCCCATGCCGACGAACGGATGCTTACCCTCACGATCAGCGACACCGGCCGCGGATTCGACCCTGCCATCACCGGCACCGGTCTGACCAATATGAGCGACCGCCTGGCTGCCATCGGCGGACAGCTCGTTATCGACAGCGCACCCGGACGCGGCACTCGAATCACCGCCACTGTCGCCACCGCGGTGCAACCGGATGGAAACGGCGCTGGACGGATACATGACCGAGCACCTCGGATATCACAAGCATGACCCAATCGGGTGGGCAGCGTACTCGACGCAACGCCAGCCGGGCGCGGTGGTCACCATCTGTTGAAAGCGCACGATTGCGCGGGACAACCTAAGCCACTTGCTGCGCAACGCCTTTCCATACGTCTCCTGCAAGTACCGGGAGCGGATCACCGCAAACATTCGACGGGTCTAGGCGGCGGCTGCAGCGGAAAACCGGACGCGCAGCGCACCGGACGGTGCTGGGTGACGGCGCGGTTGAGGTAGGTGCGGGCTTCCGCAAGGGCGCTGCGGCGGCGGCCGGCACCGGCACGCTGGTAGGCCGCTGCGGCGTCGTCGTGGCGTGCGGCCTGTTCATAGTGGGCGGCCACCAATGTCCAGTCCGAATCGTCACGGAGACGTTCGACCAGCGCGTCCGCCACGCCCGCGTGCAGGGCGCGCGCCACACTCGGCGGCGCGGATTCGGCGGCGACCTCACGCAGCAGTTCG
>JAFAQO010000175.1 GCA_019246375.1 Mycobacterium sp.
GTCTCCTGGCAGGGACATCTATGCGGCGGCATCGCGGGGGTTGTGGCCGCGTACGTGTTGTCAAGCCCGGAACGCAAGGCCCGTGCGCTACGAAAAGCCCGTCCACCGCAATTGGCGACATGACCTCGGCACTGGCACCCGTCGGAATCTTCGACTCCGGCGTGGGTGGACTGACTGTCGCCCGCGCGATCATCGACCAATTGCCCGACGAGGACATCATCTACGTCGGCGACACCGCCAACGGCCCCTACGGTCCGCGCACTATCCCCGAGATCCGTTCGTATGCGCTGGCCATCGGTGACGACCTTGTCGAGCGCGGCGTCAAAGCACTGGTGATCGCGTGCAACTCGGCATCCTCGGCGTGCGTGCGTGACGCCCGCGAACGCTACGACGTTCCGGTGGTCGAGGTGATCTTGCCGGCGGTACGGCGTGCAGTCGCCGCGACGCGGAACGGTCGCATCGGGGTCATCGGCACTCAGGCGACAATCACCTCACACGCCTACCAGGACGCCTTCGCCGGCGCCCGCGACATCGAGATCACCGCCGTGGCCTGTCCACGGTTCGTCGACTTCGTCGAGCGCGGCATCACCAGTGGTCGCCAGGTCCTCGGGCTGGCGGAGGGGTACCTGGAACCGCTTCAGCGCGCCGGAGTCGACACGCTGGTGCTGGGTTGCACGCATTACCCCCTGCTGTCCGGGCTGATCCAATTGGCGATAGGCCAGCACGTCACGCTGGTGTCCAGCGCCGAGGAGACCGCGAAGGAGTTGCTGCGCGTGCTCACCGAGCAGGATCTGTTGCGCCCGCATAACGCGCCGCCGGCTACTCGGCTTTTCGAAGCCACGGGCGACCCGGCGGCGTTCACAAGTCTGGCGGCGCGATTCCTTGGACCGGCCATGACCGGCGTCGAACCTGTCCATCATCACTCACCCGTCCGCTAGCGCATAGTCGCATGGCAAAGCGGCGATGTTTTCGCCAATAGGGCGTCGGACATGGCACAGTAGTCACCGTGCGCATGACCGTGCTCGGCTGTTCGGGCAGTGTCGTTGGCCCTGATTCGCCGGCATCGGGTTATCTGTTGCGGGCACCGGATACGCCGCCGTTAGTCGTCGACTTTGGTGGGGGAGTGCTGGGCGCGCTGCAGCACCAAACCGATCCCGGTTTGGTGCATGTTCTGTTGTCGCATCTGCATGCCGACCACTGTCTGGATTTGCCCGGGCTGTTCGTGTGGCGGCGCTTCCATCCGACGCCGCCCGAGGGTAAGGCAATGATGTACGGCCCGAGCGACACCTGGTCACGGCTCGGCGCGGCATCCTCGCCCTACGGCGGGGAGATCGACGACTTCTCCGACATCTTCGATATTCGCCACTGGGTCGACGGTGAACCCGTCAAGCTGGGGACATTGACGGTCTTGCCTCGGGTCGTCGCGCATCCGACCGAGTCCTACGGTTTCCGATTCACCGATCAGGACGAAGCCTCGTTCGTCTATAGCGGCGACAGCGGCTGCTGCGATGCACTCGTCGAGCTGGCCCGAGATGCCGACGTCTTCCTCTGCGAGGCGTCCTGGACGCACTCGCCGCATCGTCCGCCGAATCTGCATCTGTCCGGCACGGACGCCGGACGGGTCGCGGCCCAGGCCGGCGTACGCGAGCTGCTGCTCACGCACATCCCGCCGTGGACCTCACGGGAGGATGTGATCCGGGAGGCCAAAGCCGAATTCGACGGTCCAGTACATGCAGTCGTCTGCGGCGAGACGTTCGAGATCATGCACACGCGAACAGGCATGACCTGAGCCGGCTGGGCTTGATTGCCCCGCTCCTCCTCGGGCCGTTCCGGCCCGCATCGTCGGCGGCGCTAGGGTTGGCGGCGTGTCCAAACGAGAAGACGGTCGCCTCGACGACGAGCTTCGCCCGGTGCTCATCTCCCGTGGGTTCACCTCACACCCGGCGGGCTCGGTGCTGGTCGAATTCGGTCACACCAAGGTCATGTGCGCGGCGAGCGTTATCGAGGGGGTGCCGCGCTGGCGCAAGGGATCCGGCCTCGGCTGGCTCACGGCTGAATACTCGATGCTGCCATCGGCCACTCACACTCGAGCTGATCGGGAATCGGTGAAGGGCCGTCTCAGTGGGCGCACTCAGGAAATCAGCCGGCTGGTCGGCCGGTCATTGCGGGCCTGCATCGACCTGGCGGCGTTAGGGGAGAACACCATCGCGGTCGACTGCGATGTGCTGCAGGCCGACGGCGGGACCCGCACCGCGGCCATCACCGGTGCCTATGTAGCACTTGCCGACGCGGTGACATATCTGTCGGCGGCGGGCAAGCTGTCCGATCCGCGACCGCTGTCGTGTGCGATCGCGGCCGTCAGCGTCGGCGTAGTCGACGGTCGGGTGCGGGTGGACCTGCCTTATGAGGAAGACGCGCGCGCCGAGGTCGACATGAACGTCGTCGCAACCGACACCGGGACACTGGTAGAGATTCAGGGGACCGGCGAGGGCGCGACGTTCCCGCGCTCGACACTGGACAAGCTGCTGGACGCCGCGCTGCGGGCCTGCGACACACTGTTCGCCGCGCAGCGGGAGGCGCTGGAGCTGCCATATCCAGGTGTGCTCCCCGAAGGGTCCGCCCGGCAGAAGGCATTCGGAAGCTGATCCGGCTGTTGGTCGCCAGCCGCAACCGCAAGAAGCTGGCCGAACTACGCCGCGTGCTGGATAGAGCCGCGCTGTCGACGCTGACGTTGGTGTCCCTCGACGATGTGCCGCCCTTCGACGAGTCCCCGGAAACAGGTGCGACGTTCGAGGACAACGCACTGGCCAAGGCACGCGACGGGTTCGCCGCGACAGGCTTGCCGACCGTCGCCGACGACTCCGGGTTGCAAGTCGCCGCATTGAATGGCATGCCCGGGGTGCTCTCGGCTCGCTGGTCGGGTGCGCATGGCGACGACGCCGGAAACACGGCATTACTGCTGGCTCAGCTGCGTGACGTGCCCGACGAGCGGCGCGGCGCGGCCTTCATCTCCGCCTGCGCGCTGGTGTCACCGTCGGGCGAAGTCGTGGTCCGTGGAAAGTGGCCAGGCGCGATCGCCCGCGAACCGCGCGGCGACGGCGGATTCGGCTATGACCCGGTGTTCATCCCGGACGGCTACGACCGCACTGCGGCGCAGCTCAGTCCTGAGGAGAAAGACGCGCTGTCGCACCGTGGCCGCGCACTAGCGATGCTGCTCCCGGCGCTGCGTGCGCTTGCCGAGTGAAGCATCAGTGTGATCACAAATTGAAGCGTGCCTTGACGTCCTTTGTCTGGAAGTGCTCGACGATGATGCCCAGCAGCGGGATGGTGCCCGATAGCAGCACTCCGATTGTCTTGGCGATCGGCCACCGGACCTTCACCGCGAGATTGAACGCGGCCAACACGTAGATGAAGTACACCCAGCCGTGTACGACTTCGATCCAGCGGATCTCGTGGTGGAAGACGACGTGCGAGACAATCTCGTAGCACAAGGCGATCAGCCAAACACCTGTCGTCCATGCCATGACGCGGTAGCCCAGCAGCGCAGTTCGGATTTTCTCGACTTGCCCGGCCTGCTGCGCTTCTGGTGTCTCGGGCGTCGTCATCTAGTAGTCCTGTTCTGTTTCTGTCTTTCGGTGTCATTCTTCGCGAGCGCGGTCAGGTAGGCGTTGTACTCGCGCAAGACGGGATCGTCGCGTGGCTGCGGCATCGGTTTGGGGCGCTCCGGCAGCAGTCCGGCCGGTATCTCAGTCATCGTGCGGTTTTGCCGCGGCTCCGGTGGGGTTTCCTCGTAGCGCATGTATTTGCGGTACGCGTAGACAAAGAACCATGCGAAGAGCGGCCACTGCAGTGCATAGCCGAGGTTCTGAAATGTGCCTGACGCCGCTTGAAACCTGGTCCACTGCCACCAACCAAGAGCCAGGCAGCCGCAGGCCGCGACGACGACGAGCGCGATGAGCGCCCACCTCCGGCGCCGTCTAGTCGACACCTTTTGACCGTACCGCGCTGTTATCTGCGAGCGCTGATGCAAGCGTCATGACTTTGGCACTATGAACTCATCGAGACGCGCCACCGCGGCTTTCCGGTAGACGGCAACCGTCGCTATCGATCAGGCCGAAAGCCTCCGCAGCACCTTTGACGAGCACTTCCTGCCATGCCTCCAGCAGGATTGGCCTTAAGTGATTTTTTGCCCGGACCGTCTTGAGGCCGTAGACACGGCCAGCAATTCGAATAATGGGATACGACGACGGATCCGGTCGGCAAGGGGCTCGATAGATGCGCGCTGTCCCGGCATCAGCTATGGCCAAGCCACAGAAGTCGATAATTTTCGGAAACTTCTTGTCAAGGCTGACCCTTAGCCGACACACTCGCCGGCACCGTGAGACATATCCGTCGCCCAAGCACGGACCCAGCTCGAATGATGACCGCCCAGTTAGGCGCCACCGCCGACAATTCATCGCCTGATCCAAGCGGTACGATCGCCAGGCGCGCGGGCGTGGTGAAACGGAAAACACGCCGGTTTTAGGTGCCGGTGCTCGAAAGAGCTTGAGGGTTCGACTCCCTCCGCCCGCACACCTCCGCCCGCACAGTGTCTGTTGCGGAATTTCCAGTTCAAAGGAGGCCTCGGTGGCGGCATTGCGAGACGTGATAGGCGAGAAGGAATTTGACTCCGCGTAGGCCGAGGGTGCGGCCCTATCCACAGGAGGCGACCTCCTACGGCCAACACGGGCCGCGGCGAACGCAGACGACCGACCAGCGGCTGGGCGTCCCTCACGTCCCCCGAGCGCGACGTGGACGCCTAGCCAGG
>JAFAQO010000597.1 GCA_019246375.1 Mycobacterium sp.
CAACCGCCACCGCGCGCCTTACTCCAGCGATGCTGGCCAGCAGACCAACCACTATCGCGACCACCGGCAGCGCCGCATAGGCAAGAGCCGGCACCACGACGGTCATTGGGAATATCGGCGCCAGCAGCTGCGAAAGGATGACGCCCACCACCGCCGCGAGCAGCGCGAGAATCACCGCCTGCATCGCCAGCCCCGTCAGAATCGACCGGTTTGGCACGCCGATCGCCTTGAACACCGCGAAGTCGCGCAGGCGCTCGAGGGCGGAAAGGTAAACCACCGATCCGACGATCAACGCCGCCACAATCCACAGCAACACAGCCAAGATCGCGATCGCATCCACCGCGACCTTCATCGGGCGCAACAGGTCGCTGACAGCGACCGCTCGATCGACAGCCTGGTAGCCGTTCGGGAGCTGTCGGATTGTGCCGCCGATTCCGATCGACGTGACCAGCGACTGTCCGTCGTACGCCAGTTGCTGCAGTCCCTGGGTCGTCAGGAAGATGTTGGGCATCTTCGCCAGTGCGGTGGAATTGGGCACAATACCGACGACCCGCAATGTGTGCGCACCCATCTGCAGATCGTCGCCGACGTTGCGGCCGAGTGTGCTCGACACCGCCACCTCATCGGGTGTCGACGGTGACCGACCCTGCGTGACGGGCGGCATCCCCGGTCCGCGATCCGGCGCCCCGAACACGGCGACGTTTCGCCTTGACGTGCCCTCCGTGATCGTCGACTGGGTAAAGGCCAGCGGGGCCGCAGCCACGACGCCGGGCACCCCGGTCAGGTCAACGGGGGCGAATGGAGTAGCGCCCAAAAACGGCCCGGCCGCACCCGTCTTAACCACGAATACGTCCACACCGATGGAATCGACGGTCCGCTCGGCCTCCACCCGAAAGCCGTTTGCAAGTCCGGTCAGAACGAGCGTCATCGCGAAAACCAGCCCGGTGCTGAGGATCGCGATGACGAAGCGCCGCCGTCGCCATTGCATATCGCGCAACGCCGCGAACAGCATGCCCGCGACGTTACCGAGGTACAGACATTCCCGGACCGGGTTTGTCTGCCTTCGCCACGCGCAAGAAGTCTTCGACGACTGACGTCCTTCGAAGGAATGCTCGATTAGGTACCTACTTGCTCTAGCCGATCCAAACGGGCGGCGCATACGGTCAGATTGGACCCGGTCCCCTCCTCGACCGAGGGGCGGAACGTCGTCCAATCAGAGAGGAGTAGACAGTGGCCGACGCAGCTCTATTCATAGGATTCGGAGAGGTGGTCCGCGGGCGGGAGAAGCATGCCCTCAGGAACTACGAGGACGCCATAAAGTACTGGAACGGTCTCCAGGAAGAGGGCCGCATCGCGAGCTACGACGTGACCCTTCTTGGGTCGCACGCACAGCTAGCCGGCTACGTGGTCGCGCGAGGCACTGACGACCAGCTCGACGCACTTCGCCACAGCAAAGATTTTCGCCGCCAGCTGGCTCGCGCACGGCTGACTCTCGATCACCTCGTGGTCGCCGAGGCATTTACCGGCGAGAGAATCGCCGAATGGCTGGGCGAATACCAAGAGGAGCTCGACCAGCTGGACTGACGGATACCCCTGCGCCACTAGCCGGCAGGGCGGTGGCAAACGGCTAGAAACAATTAGTTAGGCGGTGACCAGGGCCAGCCCCGCTCACGCATAAGCGGCTGGCCCGGTCACCTTCCACTTAGAGATCGCTTTCCTGTAACTCGGGATGCAATCCGTACAGACAATCGAGGCTGCAGAACCAGTCGCCTCCGGCAGTGTGCGGCCAGCGCGTCCCTTCCGGCGGGATGCGGCGGCAGTTGGCACACCGGCTCATCGGCCCTATTAATACGACGCTCATTACTGCTCCAAGCAAGCTGTCACGACCACGGTCTGTAGCTGACTGTCCCCCGGCCACACGATGCATTGGCTCCGGCCGACCACCGTTGGCCGGACTGGACACAAATGCACCTCGACTTGTCCTGCAAGTACCCTTCCGTGGCTTGTCTTATTCGTGGCGAGCGCTGGAAGTGGTTTCGGCGCGGAGGGCAACACCCGGCAGGATGGTCAGCGCCATCACCTGGTCGGAAAACGGGGTGGACTGCCGCCGCTATTTGACACAGGGCACGTTGTTGGCGCTCATGCGGGTGAGGTTCGTCGGTGACGGCATCACGTTGCCGGTGGGCGTGGCCGCCACGGTGGTAACCGTCGTTGTCGGGGTGGCCGAAGGTTCTGACCCGTTGTCATCAAGGTAGTCATCGGCCCTGAAGTCGGTTCCGGCAGTGAGTTGCACCGTGTTGGGCGCGAGGGTTTTGGATGCAGTGGCGGTCAGGTCGAGTTCATCGCCGAGAGCGGCCGCGGCCGCTTGCGCGCCCGGGCCGTACAGAATGGTGCTCTTTGCTGTGGTCGACGCGGCGGTGCTGGCCTTTCCTTTCGTCAACTTCCCTGTGGCGAGGGCCTTTTCAAGGGAGGCGGCCAGCCCTTCCCGACCGGCCGCGTTGACCACGTTGAGCACGATGCCGGGCGCGGTCGTCTGGGTGGTCGTTGCGCCGTCCGCCAGGGCGCTGACGCTGCTGGGCGGGGCAGTGCCTCGCGAATCACCGCCTATCAGATGGTGGACGATGGATCGGAGTGTGGGAACGTCGATCATGTTGACGTTTTGCCCGTCTGCAATTTGGGTGAAGTCGATGACGGGCAGCGTGTACAGCACCAGCGGGGTGCCGCTGATCGCGTTTGCCTTTTGGAGGAATCCCGCCAGATCGAAACCGGCGTCGACGGCGACGTTTTGCTTGACGACATCGAGCAGGTGATGCAGGACCCCGGGGTTCGTCAACACCGCGCGGTGGCGCAATGCAGTGACCAGCGAGGCGATGAAGGCTTGCTGGCGGCGGGTTCGATCCAGGTCGGTGAACCACTCGTCGTTGACGTCGCGTCGTTGCCGTACGAATGCCATCGCCTGGGAGGCGTCGATCTCCTGAACACCTTTCTGGAAGTCCGCGCCGGAGTAGTACGGATCCGAAGTGTCGTGATCCAGGCACACGGTGATGGGTTCGACCACTCGGGCGATCTGAAAGAAGGCCACCAGGCTGACTTCGATGAAGTGGTCAATCGGGATTTGCAGAAACCGCCGGACCGTGGTGATTTCGGCCTTGCGGCCGGCCTCACGCGCCCGCTGCTCTCGAGTGGCGGCATCGCGTGCGTTGGCCTTTCGCGCACCACCCTGCGCATCGCCGGAGCCCCCACGCTCAATGACATGCTCGTAGGCCAGGCTATAGGCGTGCTTGACCTTGCCCCGGCAGTTCGAGGTGGGGCATCCCGGCAGATCGACATAGTCGTCGCGGGGGATGGAGATCGCGGTGATTGCGCCGCCCTTGCCGGGCACGTGCAGCACCATGAGCACGTCCGAGTCATCCTCGCCGGAATTTTCATCGCCGGCGTGCAGCGCGTCATAGACATCTTGCGGCAGTTCCCGCCCCTGCTGATCGCGGCGAATGTCCAAGCCCATGATGAGGATGTTTTGATCCGTCCCCGGGGATGGGGGCTCATCGGCCAACGCCTGCGATGTGGTGATGCCGCTCGACAGATTCCGGTAGCTGGCCCAACCAATGGCGCAAACGACCACGATCGTC
>JAFAQO010000250.1 GCA_019246375.1 Mycobacterium sp.
CTCCTCTCGGGCAATGTGAATAGTATTAACATACTTGCAGATGTTAATGTGGTCAACATGTCGGGCAGACGTAAAAGGCGGTCGGCCGCCGAGCACCGAGACAGCTACCACCACGGCGATCTCAAGCGCGCGCTCACCGATGCGGCGCTGTGCCTGGTCGCCGAGAAGGGGCCGAAGGGATTCACACTGACCGAGGCGGCACGCCGCGCCGGCGTGAGCGCCGCGGCCCCGTATCGGCACTTCGCGGACAAAGATCAGCTTTTGGCTGCCGCCGCCGAACAGGGATTCCTGCAGCTGCACGCGGCGCTGACCAAAGCCGCCGACAGTGCACGCGATCCCAAGCGTCGGCTGGTCGCACTCGGACGTGTGTATGTGCACTGGGCGGTCACGCACCCGGACTATTACCACATCATGTTCGGCGCGCAGACAGTCAGATCCGACCACCGCGGCCTAGTCATCGCTGCAGCCCAAGCGTTCAACGAAGTGCTTGAGGCGACGACTACATACGTGGCATCAGAGACGATGCGGGGCCGGGACTCGCGCCGGCTCGCCGGCGCGCTGTGGTCGCTGGTTCATGGCATCGCTTCCCTTTCTATCGGCGGAGACCTCGACCATGCCGGTATCCATGACGATCCGCCGGCGCTGGCTGCGCGCGCGGTGGCCCAACATCTTGAGGTGTCGTCAACGCGCGCACCCGAGAGCGCGCCTTCGCCGTCTTGACGTTGGCCGTCAATTGGGTGCTATCGAACGACTGAACGGCGATCGGCAGTGCTTCTCGCTGGCCGACTTATCAAACCGTTCACCAGCAAGTGCTGGCACGGATCCCTTGCTCGGCGAGGCGATGAAGACGCTAATGCCGCAGCTTGTTGAGTTGTTCTTCGACTTTTAGCGCGCTAGCCGCCATCTTGTAGCTTTCGACGACACCTTCAAGGCGTGCACGTGAGCCATCGAAGCAAGCCCAGTCGAAAACGGCCTGACATACGTGGTCAGCCAGACTGCGCAAGATGCCATCCCGAGGAGGGTCGTCGATGACCCTGATCGCGGCCGTGCAAAGCATTCCCTTGTCGACGTTATCGCCCTGTAGTGCCCGCTGAGCCAGTGTCATAAGGTCCCGGGTATGTGCGCCCTCGAATTCCATCTATCCCTCTTGCCTCGTAACAGTTTCCAGTGCGTTCCCTCCAAACGCAAAGCGCGAACCTTGTCGTCACGCTCGAATGCGGGAAAGCACTAGACCGGCCGAGTCGTAAACCTAGCCCAACAATGAGTACATGTCGGCCACGTTTCAGTAACAGAGATACATCATGCTGAATCGGAATCCTCGGTAAGCAAACGCGGTTCAGCATCACGTTTCGGGGTCGAAGCAGACCAACGCAGGCCGCAGGAGATACGGGTGTTTCCGACGTTGGAGCGCCTCGGTCCCCTCGGATTCGTTAAGCGCCGAGGCGCCTGGAACGAGGAGGCGGCACTCGGCTGGAGCGCAGACATGAAGACACCGTGCAAAATTACTTTCCCAGTGCAGTGCCCTGCCGAGCGCAAACCCTATCCCCCTTCGCACCCTCCCGACAGACCTTTTGTCGACCCGCTTCGGGCGATAATGCGACGAAGTCGGCTATGACGGTTAACAGTCAACAACTCAGTAATCGTTATCGCGCTGCACCGCAGCGGTTTGAAGTGACCGCCTAAGGCAGCACGTGCTCTTTGTCGTCGGTCGGGCCCGTGCGGTAGGACTCTTGACGCTCGAAGTGGTCAGCGTCGAACTCCTCGGGTTGTGATCAGGAGGATTGTGATCCTTCTGCAGGAATCGCGCGGCTGCTTACCTTTCGCTGATGGCATCAAACCTTGGCAGCATCCCGGTCCAGATAGTGCGACCTGTACCTGCGACTTTCAAACAGGCCTTCTTCGTCGCCGTGACGGCGGGACTGGGTTATGGCTTCGACTCATACGCAGTGAATATCTACGGCTTGGTGCTACCGGACATCAAGAAGACGTTGCACATCACCGATGCCCAGGCCGGGTACATCGGCTCTGTTTTCCTGCTCGGCTACACTATCGGCACGATCGGCTTCGGATTCGCTGCGGACCGGTGGGGGCGTAAAACTACGCTCGGGGCGTCGATCCTGCTCTACGGCGTTACCACCGCACTGGCCGGACTCACGAAGAATATCGCCGCATTCGCCGGACTCCGATTCCTTACTGGTGTGGGCGGCGCCGGAGAACTTGCGGTCGGCGCGCCATACACTGCCGAGGTCTGGCCTGCGAAGACCCGCGCCATCGGCGTCGGCGGCGTGATCTTTTCGCTGTTTTCACTGGGCTATGTTCTTGCCGCAGGCGTTGCGCTGGTACTGGTGCCGCACTTCGGGTGGCAATCGGCGTTCGTCGTCGCGGTCATCCCCGCCGTCGTCTTATTCTTTGTGCGGCGGGGTATCACAGAGTCGCACCGCTACACCGACGTGCGGGCCCGAGTCGCGAGTGGGCTTGCCAGAAACAGGCTTTGGCAACTCTCGGGCGTGCGGCGACGCCTCATTGTCGGCTGGCTCATCTACACCGCCAATGCGGTCGGCTATTGGGGCATGACGCTCTTTTTGACCACCTACATCGTGAAGAAGTTCCATGCCTCCCCAATCGAGGCGATCCGCTACGCCCTTGTGTTCTTTCTGCTGCAAGTCGTCTTCGCCTACCTCGGGACCGCGCTCGCCGACTGGTTAGGCCGACGACCCTCGGCGATCCTGGCCACGCTCATTGAGATCACCTCAACGGTCCTTGCGGCCACCTCCGATTCGCTACCCAAATACCAGGTTTTCGGCGCGATCGCCATTGCCACCCTCGGCTGGCTTTGGGGCGTCGGCGACACCTATATTGCCGAGCTTTTCCCAACCGTGTTGCGCGGCACCGGCTTCGGAATAGCAGTCGGCGGCGGCCGCATCGTTTCCATCGCGGCCCCGACCGTCGTCGGCTGGGCTATCACGCGTTACGGGCTACAGACGCCGTACCTGGCGCTCGGCGGCCTGTGGGCTTTGACGCTGGTCGGCTACCTGCTCGGACCCGAGACGAAAGGCAGAGAACTCGAAGACCTAACTGATGAAGCCCTCACAGAAGAAGTCCTACCGGTCAAAAGCAAGACATAACAAGGCCTAGCCCGGGTCGCCGCAAACAATAATGCATGCCGCCGATGCCCACCTTCGGAAGGCATGTTCGGCCACGTTCACGCCCGACGAGGCGGCGGATCGAGGACCACCCGCTGTCCGCCTCGCCACTGAACCACGCGAATCTGATGTCCGGCTTGCACACCAGTGACTGGGTCGACACGAAACCGACCGAACAAGGTGGTGGTGTCGAGTCGTTGTGACACGGCCAGTACCGGCAACGATTCAACAGTTCCGGCCTCCTTAACGCAGCGCTGCCAAAGGACACCCGCCGCGAACGCCGCAGCAGCCGGATAGGGCGGCTCAGCACCGTTGGCGTCTCGGTAACACTGGCCGAACCACTCGCTGCTGGGTCCGTCGGCGGGGTCATCGGTCCCGTCGTCGAACCACTGACACGGTCCGTACAGTCCCTCAACGCGATCGTCGATGGCGTGCCGGAGTTCATCGACGCCAGCTGCGACCAATCCAACTGCGTCCCAATGGTTTTCGCTGACCCACCGCGCGATGGCGACGTCGTCGTCGAAAGAACCGGCCGACAGCAGCACACGGCCCGCCGAGACCTGCGCGAGCACGTCTCTCACCTGGCCTGGCCGAAAAGTCACCGACCGCCACCGGAAACCGAGCCGCCGGGCCGCCACCGCCGCCCCTTCGGCCACCTCGCGGCCGAACCCCGTATCAACGTGCATAAGCACAACCTCCGAGCCCTCTCCAAGGCCTTCGGCGGCAAGGGTTTCGAGCACCGCGGCCAGATAGCGGGAAGCAGGAGACTGCACGTTGACGACACGCGGATAGGCCGGCCGCGCCAGCCGCGCAGTAGCGCCACCGTAGTTCCAGACAACCCCTTTGCTGGCAGCCGCGGCTGCGAGCGCCGGTCCCGAACCGTAGGGACCGAACACCACGTCGGGCCGGCTAGCCTCGGCGGCCCGTATCGCGGACGCTGCGGAGGGGTGAGCGTCGATGACCTCCAGACTTACTCCGGAACACTCGGCCCAGAGAGCGAGGGCGCTCGCCCCCGTTTTCCCGAATCTGGCCAGCGGCCCCGACAGCGGGGTGACCAGGACGGCGCGAGTTGCCACGTGCGCAACTTAAGCGTTATGCCGGCTTCGTCCGGGGTGATCACTCACGCTCGTGCTTCGGTTAATCCCGAATGAGAACGTCCTGCCCGACATGCCGTCTCCTACCGTTGCGCACTGATGATTGCGCTGCCGGGAACCTTACCGGAGGCTCGTCGTGCTTGTTTCGGCACGGGCAGTGATCCGGCGGGCCCTCCCTGTTCGCCCGAGTAGCGTTCTGCGTCCGGTCCTAACACTTGACACTTAAAACCATAGGCGGTCTCTAGATTCGAGACTTCAGCGCGCCGATGAAGCCATCCGGTTCCGTCAGGCTGATGTAGAGGCACCGGACTTCGGCCCAGGTCCCGGCCCAAAGCTTTGCTGTTTTGGAGGTGACAGGGCGGGCGAACTTGAGCTCAACGATGCCGTGTCGTGAACCATTGACGAGCCAAGCGTCTCCCATCGGATGGACTCCCAAGGCGAACGGCCGCTCGCAAATTAGACGTGCGGACTTGATGTCCTTGAGCGGAACATCAATACAAAAAGCCCAGCCGTGCTTGACGTCCAGTATGTCGTCGACCACCCGGATTGTCGTCCACTTGGGCCCCAAGCCGAAGAGAGTTGCCCACGGGCGATACCACCGGTCATACCGCATCGCGAAATCCACAAAATTTCTCCCGGGTCACAGAATCACGGAATCATTAGCCTTTCAGATCATTCGAGTCACAGCGAACTACCCTGTGCACATCGACTTTCCTGAGTGTGGCCACCTGGGAACTAACTCCTCAGCGATCTGGCGTTCCCGCGGGTTATCCATCATCCTCAGCATGCTGGTGGCCAAAGCTGCGATTGTCCGCTGACCTACGGGTCAGAACCGTCAAAGCGGGAGCCGATACGGTGTATTTCATGCGTCGCGTGGACTACGTCATCCAATATGTCGAGTCGCTCAAGCGGTCGGTGACGTTCTACCGCGACGTGATCGGGCTCAAGGTGCGGATCGAGGGCGACGGCTACGTCGAGTTCGAGATGGATAACACTAAGTTCTCGCTTTTCGAACGGTCGAAGCTGCGGGAGCTCATCGGTCGCGAAGGCGGCAACCCGCCGTGCGGCGAGATCGGCTTCCTGATCGAAGACGTAGATCGGGAAGCCGAGCGGTTGATAGGGCTCGGTGTCGAGATCCTCAGCGGACCGGTGGATCGGCCATGGCATGAACGGACACTCCACATCGCCGACCCGGACGGCAACATTATCGAGTTCGCGCAGAAGCTGCGATGATTACTGGCTTGTCGTGCCGGTCGAAACCGTCGTCGGCTCGATGGGCTTGCGGCATCAGTCGGCAGCATCGGCGATGTTTACAACCGGGAATGCCTCCACTTTCAGTATCACGCGGTAGAACGTCACCGACCGCAAGAGCGATTCGACATATGGGATGACGTAGTCCACTGCTCGCCAAAGACCGAGCGGGAGTCAATTGATTTAAGGTCGCGTCATCGCGGCGGCCGGCCCAGCGGCTGGAGTTCGACCCCTCAGGTAATGGGGCTGGGTTTGGCCAGGTAGCGCTCAATAGTCGGTCCAACCCAGGCGACCACATCCTCGATTTCTGCGGAGGCAAGCGGCTCGATCTTCAACTGGTAGCGCGCGAACGCCAACCCGACCAGATGACTCGCGACCAGCTCCACTCGCAGCTCGGCGTCGCGCACCCCGAATTCGGCGGCGACGCGCTCAGCCACCGGGCCAGCAAGGCTGTCGTGCAACACGTTTCGTGCCTGCGGTTGGATGGTCGCCCCGCG
>JAFAQO010000730.1 GCA_019246375.1 Mycobacterium sp.
TGATCGCCGAGGCGCGCCGGACCCGCCGCTCCGGTGGCGCGCAGACCGTGCTGTTCATCGACGAGGTGCACCGCTTCTCCAAGACCCAGCAGGACGCGCTGCTCTGCGCCGTGGAGAACCGGGTGGTGCTGCTGGGGGCGGCGACCACCGAAAACCCGTCGTTCTCGATGGTCGCACCACTGCTGTCACGGTCGCTGATCCTGCAACTGCAGCCGCTGGCGGCCGACGACATCCGCACGGTCGTGCAGCGCGCGATCGACGACCCGCGGGGCCTGGCCGGGCGCATACACGTGGAACCCGACGCCGTCGACCTGCTGGTTCGGCTGGCCGCCGGCGACGCACGCCGCGCGCTGACCGCCCTGGAGGTGGCCGGCGAGGCCAGTGACCGAGTCTCGGTCGAGACCATCGAGCAATCCCTGGACGAGGCCGCGGTGCGCTACGACCGAGACGGCGACCAGCACTACGACGTCATCAGCGCGTTCATCAAGTCGGTGCGCGGCTCCGACGTCGACGCCGCGCTGCACTATCTGGCGCGCATGCTGGTCGCCGGGGAGGATCCCCGGTTCGTCGCCCGCCGGCTGATGATCCTGGCCAGTGAGGATATCGGCATGGCCGACCCGACCGCGCTGCAGACGGCGGTCGCCGCCGCGCAGACCGTGCAGCTGATCGGCATGCCCGAGGCCCAGCTGACGTTGGCGCACGCCACGGTCCACCTGGCCACCGCGCCGAAGTCCAACGCCGTAACCACCGCGCTGGCGGCGGCGATGGCCGACATCAAAGCGGGTAAGGCCGGGCTGGTGCCGCCACATCTGCGTGACGGTCACTACTCGGGTGCGGCTGCACTGGGCAATGCGCAGGGCTATAAGTACTCCCACGACGACCCCGACGGTATTGTGGCGCAACAATATCCGCCGAACGAGCTGGTCGGCGTGGACTATTATCGGCCGACCGGGCGCGGCGGTGAACGCGAAATCGCCGGCCGACTGGACCGGCTGCGCGCGATCATCCGCCGCACAAAGGGCAAGTAGTCAACTGGATAATTGCGGCCCATGAAGACCTTCACCGACGACGAGATGAACACCCTGTTGCCTGCCGCCAAGCCGTACAGCGTCGTCATCTTGAAGCAGGGGCCCAACTTCACCGACGAGACGGCCCCGGCGATCATCTGGGAGCACGGCCGGCGCAACTTGGCGCTGCGCCACGACGGCGTCCTCGCGGTGGTGCTGCCGGTTACGGACGGCTCGCACGTGTGTGGTATCGGGGTCTTCACCGGCACCGTGGACGAGACCACCGCGCTTATGAACGAAGACCCTGGCGTGCAAGCCGGGGTCTTGGCGTTCGAGGTGCACCCGTGCCGCGGTTTTCCCGGCGACGCGCTGCCCTAGACCAACTCGGGTACCCGCAGGTGGGCGATCGCCAGCTCGAACTCCCCAACGTCGAGCTGGTCGGCGCCCAGGTCGCGGAGCCGAGCGGTGCGCAGCGACCGCGCCTGGTCCCCGTTGCGCTGCATCGCGTCCGCGCTGTCGAATGTCGACGAGGACACCGCGCGCCACGACGTGCGGTCAAGCAGCAGGCTCGCACTGCAGAAGCCCTCGAGCTCTTCGATCGCCGGCAAAACCGACTCCCGGTAGAACTCGATCGCCCGGTCGAACTGGTCGGGCCGCACCTTGAGCCACGTGGCCCGCACGCAGGCACCTGGCCCGGAGCGGTGGTCTCGGTGCAGCACCGCGATCTCCCACTCGTCGACGGTCGGGCTGCCCCCGAACGTCTGCGCCGCCCGATCGCGAGTCGGCCGCACCCGATCGGCGCTGGCGTGCATCGCCTCCTGCGTTTCCCACGAGCTGGTCGCGATGCACCGGCCGGACTCCCGGTCGAGCATCAGTGACAGGCCGACAAAACCTTCAACTTCTTGCAGTGCCGGCATGACCTCGTCGCGAATGTGCGTAATTCCGGCGTCGATCGACGATGGTTGTGCCTCGATAGTGGTAGAGCGCGCGTACACGATCCACTTCCTCACCTGTTCGGGGCAGCGCCCGGCGGCGCCACCGGTCCACCCACTACCTTGCTCCAACCGGTGAAGCGCTGCAATGGTTTTGCGAAGACGGAAGGACCGGCCGAAAGCCAGTGATCTGGTTCGGCCGGTCCACTGTGTCGATGTGGCTCAGACCAGCTCGGGCACCCGCAGATGTGCGACCGGGAGTTCAAACTCGCTGTCGTCGAGCTCCTCGGCACCCACTTCCCGTATCTTGTCGTTCTTGAGGGCCGTTGCCTGCTCCCTGTTGCGTTCCAGCGCCTCGAGGCTGTCGAAGGACGCACAGGACACGGCGCGGCCGGATGCCCGGTCCACCAGCAGGCTGGCACTGCAGAACCCATCAAGCGCCTCGAGGTCGGGCAGCACGGACGTCTTGTAGAACTCGATGCCTTGGTCAAGCTGATCTGGCGGCATCGTGACCCACGTCGCCCGGGCACAGGCACCATCACCGGTGCGGTGCTCGCGGTGCAACACCGCGATGTCCCACGCTTCGACGTTCGCACTACCCCCGAGCCTTTCGGCGGCTTGGTCGCGAATCGGCCGTACTCGCTCGGCGCTGGCATTCATCGCCTCTTCGTTCTCCCAAGAGCTGGTAGCGATGCAGCGGCCGGACTGCCGGTCGACCAACAGCGACACACCGACACACCCGTCGATCTCCCGAAGGGCGGGCATGACCTCATCGCGAATATGCGCAATTCCCGCGTCGATCGAGGAGGGTTGCGCCTGAATAGTGGTAGAACGTGCGTACACGATCCACCCCCTCATTTCTCGGGGCAGCGCCCCGGTGGCGCCACCGGTCCACCCATTACCTTCCTCCAACCGGTTAAGCGCCGCAACGGGTTTGCACGGGACTGCCGCAATTCTGAGTCAGACCAATTCGGGCACCCGTAGGTGAGCGATCGCCAGCTCGAACTCGCATTCGTCGAGCTCGTGAGCGCCGACTTCGCGGGTACGCGCGGTCTGGAGGGCCGTCGCCTGCTCACGGTTCCGGTCCATCGCGGCGATGCTGTCGAACGTCGCGCACGACACCGCACGCCTGGATGCGCGGTCGACCATCAGGCTCGCGCTGCAGAACCCGTCAAGATTCTCTAGGTCGGCCAGGACCGACGACTTGTAGAAGTCCGTGTAGAACTCGATACTCTTGTCAATCTGATCCGGCCCGACTCTTACCCACGTCGCCCGCACATATGCCCCGTCATGCGAGCGGTGGTCACGGTGCAGCACCGCGATCTCCCATCTGTCGACCGCCGGGCTACCGCCGAATACCTCGGCGGCCCGCTGCTGCAGCGGCAGTACCTGCTCGCCGCTGGCGTGCATCGCTCTCTCACACTCCCATGAGCTGGTCGCGATGCATCGGCGGGATTCGCGGTCGACCAGCAGCGACAAGCCGATACACCCGTTCATCTGTTGGAGTGCCGGCATGACTTCGTCGCGAATATGCGCAATTCCCGCGTCGATGCGCGCGGGTTGCGCCTGGATCGTGGTAGAGCGGGCGTACACGATCCACCCCCTAGTGTGTCGGGGCAGCGCCCCGGTGGCGCCACCGGTCCGCTCAACACCTTCCTCCCAACGGCCGGTCGTTGCAACCGGCTTCACGGCTTTGTGACTGTTGGCAAGCTGCCCGCCGTGGCCCGTAGGCTGGGCGCGTGAATACCGATGTGCTGGACGTCGATACCGCGCGTCGCCGTATCGTGGATCTGACCGAGGCCGTGCGTTCGTTCTGCGCGAGCCAGAAAGACGGCTCGCGTGGGGATGGATTGTGCAACGTGTTCGTCCCGCATGCGACGGCAGGCGTGGCGATCATCGAGACCGGCGCCGGGTCCGACGACGACCTCGTCGACACCCTGGAACGGCTGCTGCCGAGGGACGACCGCTATAAGCATTCGCACGGGTCGGAGGGCCACGGCGCCGACCACCTTTTGCCGGCCATTGTCGCGCCGTCGGTGACAGTGCCGGTCCAGGGCGGAGAACCGCTGCTGGGCACCTGGCAGAGCGTGGTGCTGGTCGACCTCAACCCGGACAATCCGCAGCGGTCGGTGCGGCTGAGCTTCGTCAACGGGTAGCCGGGACCGCCTGGCGCCGCGATTGGCAGGCACCAGCTGGCCGGTCGATTCGTTGGTTGTACAGCGCCGGTAACCGGACCGGTACTGTAGTGCGGTCGAAATAAGCCGCAGGATGCCGCCGGCAAAAGGAAAGCGGATGCAGACACACGAGATCAGGAAGCGGTTCCTCGATCATTTCGTGAAAGCGGGTCACACCGAGGTGCCGAGTGCCTCGGTGATTCTCGACGATCCCAATCTGCTGTTCGTCAACGCCGGTATGGTGCAGTTTGTGCCGTTGTTTCTGGGGCAGCGCACCCCGCCCTACCCGACGGCCACCAGCATTCAGAAATGCATCCGCACGCCGGATATCGATGAAGTCGGGATCACGACCCGCCACAACACGTTTTTTCAAATGGCCGGCAACTTCTCGTTCGGTGACTATTTCAAGCGCGGCGCCATCGACTTGGCCTGGTCATTGCTGACCAACGCGAAAGAGGACGGCGGCTACGGGTTTGATCCGGAGAAGCTCTGGGCCACCGTCTATCTGGATGATGATGAAGCGGCGCAGCTCTGGCAGGAGGTCGCGGGCTTGCCGGCGGAGCGGATCCAGCGCCGCGGCATGGCCGACAACTACTGGTCGATGGGCATTCCCGGACCGTGCGGGCCGTCGTCGGAGATCTACTACGACCGAGGCCCGGAATACGGTCCCCAGGGCGGTCCGCTGGCCAGCGAAGAGCGCTATATCGAGATCTGGAATCTCGTGTTCATGGAGAACGAACGCGGCGCAGGCGCAGGCAAAGACGACTACCCGATCCTGGGCCCGCTGCCCCGCAAAAACATTGACACCGGCCTGGGTGTCGAGCGGGTCGCGGTGCTGCTGCAGGGAGTGCACAACGTCTACGAAACCGACCTGCTGCGGCCGGTCATAGACACTGTGGCCGCACGCGCGCCGCGCGGATATGACATCGGACACCACGACGACGACGTGCGTTACCGGATCATCGCCGACCACAGCCGCACCGCGGCGATCCTGATCGGCGACGGGGTAAGCCCCGGCAACGACGGACGCGGGTATGTGCTGCGCCGGCTGCTGCGCCGAGTGATCCGTTCGGCCAAACTGCTGGGCATCGACACGCCGATTGTGGGCGACCTGATGGCCACCGTCTGCGACGCGATGGGCCCGTCATACCCCGAACTCGTCGCCGACTTCGACCGGATCAACCGGATCGCGGTCGCCGAGGAGACCGCGTTCAACCGCACGCTCACTTCGGGCTCACGGTTGTTCGACGAGGCGGCCGGCTTCACCAAAGCATCCGGCGCGACCGTGCTGTCCGGTTCGGACGCGTTCACCTTGCACGACACCTACGGCTTCCCGATCGAACTCACGCTCGAAATGGCGGCCGAGGCCGGGCTGCAGGTCGACGAGGCAGGCTTCCGTGAATTGATGGCCGAGCAGCGTCGCCGTGCTAAGGCCGACGCCGCCGCGCGCAAACACGCACACGCCGACCTGAGCGCCTACCGCGAACTAGTCGACGCCGGCCCCACCGAATTCACCGGGTTCGACGAGCTGACCTCGCAGGCGCGCATCCTGGGCATCTTCGTCGACGGCAAGCGGGTTCCTGTGGTCGCGCACGGAACCGACGGAGCTGATCGGGTCGAACTGGTCCTCGACCGCACCCCGCTCTACGCCGAGTCCGGCGGCCAGGTCGCTGATGCCGGAACCATCAGCGGCACCGGCGCCGGTGAAACCGCCAGGGCGGCCGTCACCGACGTGCAAAAGATCGCCAAAACTCTGTGGGTGCATCGCGTCAACGTGGAGTCCGGCGAATTCGTCGAAGGCGACAGCGTGATCGCGGCGGTCGACCCGGGATGGCGGCGGGGCGCCACCCAAGGGCACTCGGGCACCCACATGGTGCACGCCGCACTGCGACAAGTGCTGGGGCCCAATGCGGTTCAGGCGGGCTCGTTGAACCGGCCGGGCTACCTGCGGTTCGACTTCAACTGGCAGGGGCCGTTAACCGAAGAACAGCGTGTCCAGGTCGAAGAGGTGACCAACGAGGCGGTGCAGGCCGACTTCGAAGTGCACACGTTCACCGAGCAGCTCGACAAGGCCAAAGCGATGGGAGCGTTGGCGCTGTTCGGCGAAAGCTACCCCGATCGAGTCCGGGTGGTCGAGATCGGCGGGCCGTTCTCGCTGGAACTCTGTGGCGGCACTCACGTGCACAATTCGGCGCAGATCGGGCCGGTGACCATTCTGGGCGAATCGTCGGTCGGCTCCGGGGTGCGCCGGGTGGAGGCCTACGT
>JAFAQO010000291.1 GCA_019246375.1 Mycobacterium sp.
CCCGAGCGATCCGAGGGCTTAGGCGGAGAGGCCTTCGGCCGGCTCATCTTGCTCTACGACCCTGAGGGGTCGGATGCCTGGGACGGCACCATGCGGCTGGTCGTCTATATTCAGGCTGACCTGGATTCGCACGAGGCGGTCGACCCGCTATTGCCGGAGGTCGCGTGGAGCTGGCTGGTCGACGCGCTCCAGGCGCGCGAGGAGCACGTCACCGCGCTCGGCGGCACGGTCACCGCCACCACGTCGGTGCGCTACGGCGACATCTCCGGACCACCGCGCGCCCACCAGCTGGAGTTACGGGCGTCCTGGACCGCAATCACCCCCGAACTAGGCACCCACGTCGAGGCATTCTGCGAGGTGCTCGAACATGCCGCGGGCCTGCCACCGGTCGGGGTGACCGACCTGGGTTCGCGGTCACGCGCTTAGATGAGCGAAGCGGCGACAGACCAGCCCGGCGGCAGCAAAGAGCCCGAGCCCACGCCGCTGCTTCATCCTGCCGGCGGGGTACCGGAGCTGTCGGTGACCGCCGCCGAGATCCGCGCGACCGCCGAACTGCTGGACAGCGGTCACGGACCATTCGCGGTGGACGCCGAGCGGGCGTCGGGGTTCCGCTACTCCAATCGGGCCTACCTCATCCAGATCCGGCGGGCCGGTGCCGGCACCGTGCTCATCGATCCGGTCAGCCACGGAGACGACCCGCTAACCGTGCTGCGGCCGGTCGCCGAGGTGCTCGCTCAGGACCTATGGATCTTGCATGCTGCCGACCAGGACCTGCCATGTCTGGCCGAGGTCGGCATGCGGCCACCCGCCTTGTACGACACCGAGCTGGCCGGACGACTGGCCAACTTCGATCGGGTCAACCTCGCGGCCGAGGTGCAGCGGTTACTCGGTTTGGGCCTGACCAAGGGGCACGGCGCGGCCGACTGGTCCAAGCGTCCGCTGCCGGCGGCATGGCTGAACTATGCCGCCCTGGACGTCGAGGTCCTCATCGAACTACAGGAGGCCGTCGCGGCAGCGCTGGCCGCGCAAGGCAAGACGCACTGGGCCGCAGAAGAATTCGAATACCTTCGGACGTTCGTAGCGCAGCCAACCCGGCGAGACCGCTGGCGGCGCACGTCCGGAATTCACCGAGTGCGTGACCGCCGCGGCCTGGCCGCGGTCCGCGAGCTGTGGACCGTACGCGACCGGATCGCCCAACGCCGCGACATCGCACCAGGCCGTATCCTGCCCGATTCGGCCATTGTCGAGGCCGCCATCGCCGACCCCAAGACTCTCGAGGACCTGATCGCGCTGCCGGTGTTCGGGGGGCGCAAGCAGCGCCGCAACGCTGCGACGTGGCTGGCGGCGCTGACGACGGCGCGGGAGCATCCCGATCCGCCGGAGCACGCCGAGCCCGCGAACGGGCCACCGGCCGCGGTGCGGTGGGCCAAGCGGCGCCCGGAAGCCTCCGCGCGGCTGGAGGCGGCCCGCGCCGGGCTCACCGAATTGTCGCGGCAGGTCTCGGTGCCGACGGAGAACTTGGTCGCCCCCGAGCTCGTGCGCCGGCTGTGCTGGGACTGGGAAGGCGGGGACGAGCAGGCGATCGACGAGTTCCTGCGTGCCGGCCAGGCCCGGGCGTGGCAACGTCAGCTGGTAGTGCCGGTGCTGGCGGCGGCGTTGCAGCCGACCGCCGACTAAAGGCGCGGGTCGACGGGTTCCGACTCAAGAGCGAGAATCGCAAACACGTACTCATGCACTTCCGGGCAGAAGACGTGTGCGGTTCCGCCGCGGACATCGACCGACTGAGCGCGGTGCGGATGCTTGTGCAGCAGATAGCCAAGTCGGTCGCCGGCCGGTGGGTGGTGGTAACGGTGAACATCACCACCACATTCGATTATTGCGCGCGATCGAGTCGTCATCGTATTTTTGGCCCGCAACGCCGCCTGAGGCGAAAACGCATAGCGCGTCAGTCCAGGTGCTCGCTGACCACAGATTCAGCCAAGTTACTGCCCAACGCCGCTATCCAGCCGGTGATCTGACGGGCCACATCCTGTTCGGTCAAGCCGACGTCGGCGAATACCTCACTGCGCGATGCATGGTCGTAGAACCGCTGCGGCAGCCCCACATCGCGGCAGGGCGTGTCGATCTCCGCGCGCCGCAGCGCCGCCGACACCGCCGAACCCACCCCGCCGTTGACGCCGTTGTCCTCCAGCGTGACGACGAGTTTGTGGCCGATCGCCAATTCGCGCACCGCATCGCTCACCGGTAACACCCAGCGCGGGTCGATCACTGTGACGCCGATGCCCTGGTTGCACAGCCGCTTGGCCACCGCCAACGCCTTCGACGCGAACGCCCCGACTGAAACCAGCAACACGTCAGCGGTCAAGCCGTGCGCCGGCACCGCGAGCACGTCCACCCCGGAGCGCCGCTCGAGTGCGGGAACATCTTCGCCCACATCGCCTTTCGGGAACCGGATGGCGGTTGGGCCGTCGTCCACGTCGAGTGCCTCGCCGAGTTCCTCACGCAACCGGGTAGCGTCCCTGGGCGCAGCCACCCGGATGCCGGGCACGATGCCCAGCATCGACAGATCCCAGATGCCGTTGTGGCTGGCACCATCCGGGCCGGTGATCCCCGCCCTGTCGAGCACGATGGTGACCGGCAGCTTGTGCAGCGCAACATCCATCATGATTTGGTCGAACGCCCGATTGAGGAACGTCGAATAGATCGCCACCACCGGGTGCAGCCCACCCATCGCCAGCCCGGCCGCTGACGTCATCGCATGTTGTTCGGCGATGCCGACGTCGAACAACCGGTCCGGAA
>JAFAQO010000301.1 GCA_019246375.1 Mycobacterium sp.
GCCCCAGGTTCGGTGTGGAACTACAATTCTGGGCATTCGAACAGACTGTGATCCGCTGCCCGGTGGAGAGCTCGCTTACCCGTAGGGTGGTGCCGCGGACAGAAATCATTCCGGCAACCGCCAAGCTTTACGGGTACAAGTGGCCGACCATTGAGGGGATGTTCAGCCCGCATGCGAGCGACGTGACGTTTGATATCGACATGGTGTTCTCGTGGGTCGAGGGTAGTGATCCGGAGTTTCGGGCACGCCGGGCGGCGCAAATGTCACAGCATGTGGTAGGTGAAGGCGACGAAGCCGAAGCGCGGATTCGACAGATCGACGAGTTGAAGTACGCCCTGCGGTCGGTGAACATGTTTGCGCCGTGGGTGCGACGAATCTTCATTGCGACCGATTCTTTACCGCCGGCATGGTTGGCCGAGCATCCTAAGATCACCATTGTCCCCGCGGAACAACACTTCTCGGACTCGGCCGCCTTGCCCACCTACAACTCCCATGCGGTGGAAAGCCAGCTGCACAACATCCCAGAGTTAGCCGAACATTTCCTGTACTCCAACGACGACATGTTTTTCGGTCGACCACTCAAAGCCAGCATGTTCTTCTCCCCGGGCGGGGTTACGAGGTTCATCGAGGCCAAGACCCGTATCGGGCTCGGCACCAACGACCCCCAGCGTAGCGGCTTTGAGAACGCGGCCCGGGTGAACCGGCAGCTGATCTTCGAGCGGTTTGGTCAGGTCATCACCCGCCATCTCGAGCACACCGCGGTTCCGTTGCGCAAAAGCGTGCTGAGGCAGATGGAACGTGAATTTCCAAAGGATTTCGCCCGCACTCAGGCGAGTGCGTTTCGTTCCAGCACCGATATCTCAGTGACCAACTCGTTCTACCACTACTACGCGCTCATGACCGGACGCGCTGTTCAACAGGAAAAGGCCAAAGTGCTGTACGTGGACACCACCACCCGCGAGGGTCTCGACCTACTCCCGGTGCTGCGGAAGAAACGCGGTTACGACTTCTTCTGCCTCAACGACGGCAGCTTCCCGGAAGTCTCAGCCGCTGAGCGCACACAACGCGTCACCAGGTTCCTCGAACGTTATTTCCCCATACCCGCACCCTGGGAGAAGGTCACGGCTGACATCAATCAGGCGGGTTTTGCCGAGCCGATGACGCTAACACCATCGGGGGGTGCGTGAAAGGCTGGCGGCGGCTCTGGGCGAGGTTGACGATCTCCAGGGTGAGCTTCGCTGAGGTTTTCCCGATCGCCGGGTTGCACGTCATGTTCGTAGACGTAAGCGGCGAATCGCGTTGCCCGATCCGCAAGCTCTGAAAACGTCGTTGTGGCCCCTCGCAGCGCAGCGCAGGAGCACCGGGGTACGTATCGGCCGACTCGGTCAGGTACAGACTGAGGTTGGTCATCACAGTCTCTCGGGCTGACAGCATGGTGTGTCTCGATCATCGAATAGACTCACCCGTAATGTCGATAGCGTCGGCAACAACGACCACCGGCCGAAGATGTAACACGGAACGAACTGTTCAAGCGAATGCCCTCAATCCGGTGATCGCTCGCCCCACGATAAGGGTGTTCATTTCCCGGGTCCCTTCATAGGAATAGATGGCCTCAGCGTCGGCGACGAAGCGGCCCACGTTGTGTTCCAATAGGATTCCGTTGCCGCCCAGCAGTTCCCGGGCCCAGCACACGGTTTCGCGCATCCGCACCGTGCAGAATGCCTTGGCCAGCGAGGAATGCCGGTCCTCGGCGAGGCCCTCGTCCTGCAGTTGTGACAGCAGCACACACAGCCCATACGCGGAAGTAACGTTGCCGAGCATCCTGACCAGCAGGTACTGGACTAGTTGGAAGCCGCCGATCGGACGGCCAAATTGCCGCCGACTCCGGGCATACGCGAGCGCGTTCTCATAGGCGCCAAGCGCACAGCCGACCGCCATCCATGCCACCCCGGCGCGTGTCATCTGCAGCACGGCCGCAGTGTCCTTGAACGAGTTGGCCTTCTGTAGCCGGTCAGACTCCGCGACGCGCACGTTGTCCAGCGTGATCAATCCGTTCTGCACGATGCGCAACGCGATCTTGTGCATCTGCTTCTCGACGGAGAACCCGGGTGAGGAGTTCTCTACGACGAAACCCTTCACCTGCCCGTCGGCGATGTCCTGGGCCCAGATCACCGTCAGGTCGCCAAAGGTGGCATTGCCGATCCACTTGTTCTGTCCGTTGAGAATCCAGGTGTTCCCCTCGCGCCGCGCGGTGGTCTGCAGTCCAGCCGAGGCCCCCGAACCCACGTCCGGCTCGGTCAACCCAAAGGAGCCGATCTTGTCGTAGCTCGCCATCGCGGGCAGAAACCGCTCGCGCTGCTCATCGGAGCCGCACAGATAAATCGAGCCCATGGCAAGTCCGGCGTGCACACCGTTGAACGTGGCGATCGAGCAGTCCGTGCGGGCGAGCTCCATCGCGATCATGCCGTCGACAGGAAACGACGTCCGCCGCAACCGTGGCCTCGGTAAGGCAGCCCAGCGATGCCCAGGTCGCGCAATCCCGGCACAATCTCGAAGGGAAAGGTCGCGCGCGACCAGTGCTCCAGCAGGAGTGGCAAAACATCCGTGGTCATGAACTTGCGCACCGCGTGCAGCGTGGCGCGCTCGTCGTCCGTCAGCAAGCGCTCATAAGAGTAGAAGTCCGAGGCGTCGATGCTGTTGTGGCTCATGGTCGTTCTCCAGGCTCGCGCAGGAACATGTCTACGACGGGGGCAAGTTCGGCGGCATTGTGCACCAGGTCGATGTGGCCACCCGAGTGCAGATGCAGCCGCGAATGAGGAAGCAACGCGTTCATGATGTGCGCGTTCACCACCGGAATGATCGGGTCATCGGTGCCCGCCACAATCAAGGTCTGCTGCCGCACCGCGGGCAGCGCGAACAGGCTGGTCCAGATCGCACCCGCGAGCAACTGGTGTAGGTAGCCGATCTTCGATCCCGCGTGCAGTTGCCGCACGAAAAGCCGCGCCACATCCTCACCGTGAGCGCGGACGGTGCCGCCGTACAGATCGCCAGCGATGGACGCGGCGTAGTCCGGATCGGAAAACCTCCGCGGCGTGAGCATTTTCGTCAGAACACGTGGATGGGTGGGCACCATCAACGCACCGGTACCCGTCGCCACCAGCACAAGTCGGCGGCACCGGCGCGGATTCTGGAAGGCGAACTGCTGGGCAAGCGCGCCACCCCAGGACAACCCGAGCACGTCCACCACGCCGATGCCCAGCTCGGACAGGACCCGTCCCAGCACCCAAGCAAGGTAGGGAAACCCATAGGGCACAAAGGATGTGGGCGATCCACCGGTCCCAGGTACGTCGAATCTGACTACCGTCGACTCCAGGTATTCCACCAGTGGATCGAGCACCTCCAGGCTGGCCCCGACGCCGTTACACAACACCAGTGGCACACCAGTTCCGTGCCGCACGTTCACCCGGATGCGCTGCCCGCCCGCGGTGACGTAGCACTCCTCGCCAATGGGTCCCCCCGGGATCATCGCGATTCCGCGCTACACATCGCTCACTTCTCCAGCACGTAGCTGCCCGGAGCCGGACCGAGTGGAGGGAGGCCTTGCCCGCCGAGCGTTTTCGGAGCCTCGACGTCCGGGCCGCTGCGCTCGGCAAGCCAGCGCACGTAATCCGGCCACCAGGAGTCGGTGAACGTTTGGGCCGAGTCCAACCATTCTTGGGGATCCTCCGCGTCGACCGGGGCGGTTCGGTATGACGCCTTCGGGTTGCCCGGTGGGTTGACCAGTGCCGCGATGTGGCCGCTGGTGGACAGCACGTAGCGGTTATCCTTGCTGCCGAGCAGGCGCGCGCTGCGATAAGTGGCTTGCCACGGGGAGATGTGGTCAGCGACGCCGCCGATGACGTAGGCGTCAGCGGTGACCTTCGACAGGTCCACCGGGTTCCCCAGCATGCTGGCCCCGCCGGGGGTGACTAGCGCGTTCCGCAGCCCCATGAGCACCAGGTCATGGTGCAACGCGGCGGTCATCCGAGTGGTGTCGGCGTTCCAGAACAACACATCGAACGGCGCCGGCTGCCGGCCCTGGACGTAGTTGTTCACCACGTACCGCCACACCAGATCGGTGGGCCGCAGCCACGCGAACATCTCAGCCATGTCACGCCCATCGAGGAAGCCCTTCCTGGCCGAACGTCGAATCGCCGCCTGCGCTGCGCGATCGCTCATTGCCGCAGCCGCAAAACCGGCGCGGGTCTCGTCCAGCACGGTGACCGCCAGGGTAAGACCCGCGATCCGATCGGCCTCGCCGATCTCGGCGAGGTGGGCCGCCGTCATTGCCGCCAGGATGCCGCCCGAGCAGGTGGCCAGCAGGTGGG
>JAFAQO010000167.1 GCA_019246375.1 Mycobacterium sp.
GCACCGTAGACGACCAGCTCACCGTGCGCTGCCAGCGCACGCGACACGTCTGCACCCACCTGACCGCTGACACAGTCGATCGCCTTGGACACGCCGTCGTGGCCTGCTATGTCGGCCACCCGTTCGCGCAGGTCCTCATCCTCCGTAGAGATCACCGCGGTGCCCCCCAAAGCGAGGATGTCCTCGACAGCGGATCGACGGCGGACCACGTTGAGGGTCTTGAAGCCGACGTGCGCTCCCAGTTGGATGACCGACTGGCCCACGATCGAACCGGCCGCGGTCTGCAGCAGCCATTCACCCGGTCGAACATCGAGTTCATCACCGGTCAAGATCACGGCGGTGAGCGGATTGCCGAGAACCTGGGCGGCCGTGGAATTGCTCATGCCGGCCGGAACAGGCAACACCCGCCCGGCATCGGCGACGACATACTCCTGCCAGGTGCCCGTGACTCCGATCGTGACGACGCGTTGCCCGACGGTCAAACCATCTGTGCCGCCACCGAGGTCGTCGATCACACCAACGGATTCGATTCCGGGTACGGTGGGGAACTCCGGAATGAATCCGTATCGGCCTCTGATGGTATGCAGATCGCTGGCATGAACAGGTACAGCTACCACCCGGATGCGGACCTGTCCGGGACCGGGCTCCGGAATCGGGCGGCTCTGCAGGTGCAGAACCTCGGACGGTTCGCCGACCGTGTCGGCGACGACAGACCGCATGGTTCGCATCGTCCTGACGCTCCTTCGGTCGGCTCGGAGATCTCACAGTGGTTCGGGGTGCATAGCGCCGGCCCCGCCCTTCTGGCGGCGAAGATTCGGATCAGCGCGGCCAATTGCAAGAGAGCCCGGGTTACCGAAAACTGTGGCCAGACCATGTGAGCGGAACAGGTCTATGGTTGCTTGCCGAACAGTGCTCATGTCGTACCCCTCTTATAACGACAACCTCAATGGGAAACCATGTGCTACTGCACTTTGTAGAACGACTTGACATTTTCATGCAGCTTCTTATACATCGGTGGGGCCTCGTAGGCGTCGGTGATGACTTCGATGTAGGCGGCGCCATCGGCTTGCTCGGCTGTCTTAAGCGCGTCGTCGAGGACGCCGCAGCTGCTCACACGGGCATTGAACCACCCCTGGCAGCCCAGGGCATGCGGAAGCTCGGCATAGTTCCAGGCCGCGATGTCGTTGTAGGTCAGGGTCATGTCCTTGCACAGCATTCGCTCGCTGAGATAGCCGGAGTTGTTGAGCACGAAGACAATCGGGCGCAGCCCATGCCGACCGAACTGGCTGATCTCTTGAGCGGTCATCTGGTGCGAGCCTTCGCCGGTAATCAGGATTAGCCGACGATGCGGAGCACCGACCGCCGCACCGAAAGCCGCCGGAGTCGCCCATCCAATCGACGCCCAAAGCGTTTGGTTGTGAAACTCCGCGCCTTTAGGCAGTTGCGCGAACGCCAAACCCAGCGAGGACGTTCCGGTATCGGTGACAATCACGTCATTGGGCCGAAAGAAGTTTGCCCAGCGCGGGTAGAGGGCATCAGCGGTGATCGGGTCCTCACCACCGCCCACGATCGGCCCCAGTGTTTCCGCTGCGATGGCCGGCCGCTGAACACGTTTGGTGATACTCCCCGACAGCTGCGCCAGAATGTCGGCCATCTCCACGTTGCGGTACACCGTGGAGCCGACGGTGGTGCGGTGATGGTCGATGTTGACCGTCTTGTCCGGGTCCAGGCGGGCGGTGAACCCTGCGGTGTTGCCGTCGGTCAGCATGGTGCCGATCATCAGCACCACGTCACAGGACTCGACGAATTCCCGCACCGGCTCGCCCATCAGCCGGCCGGCATACATGCCGATGTAGTTGGGATGGTCCTCGCCAAGCACCGATTTGTCGGCGAACATCGTCGCGAAGGGCAAGCCTGAGGCGTCCATGAACTGTGCGGCGGCAGCCTGCAGATCCAGCCGCCTCAACAGCACACCGGGCAGCACACAGGCCTGACCGGCGCTTGCCAGTGCCGCGGTCACCGCGTCGGTCGCCGCAGCCAGCGACTCGGGATCACTGCTGGGCAAGCTGAGTGGTGGCGCGGACCCGAGCACGGGCGTGTTCGCGACGTCGCTGGGAATCGCCATGTAAACAGGCCGTCGATGGTAGAACGCCTCGGCGATCAGCCGTTCAGTCTCCGAGGCCGCGTTCTGCGGCGTCATGAGCGCGCTTG
>JAFAQO010000193.1 GCA_019246375.1 Mycobacterium sp.
GCGCGAGCATGCTCTGGTACGGGTCGGCGTAGCTCGGATCGACACTGGTGAACAGCTCCGGGAATGCTGCGATGACAACTACAAACGCGATCAGCGACGCGGCGATGATGAACTTGGGACGCCGGCGCAGCCCCCGCCCGACGTCACGCCAAAATCCAGTGGGCCCGCGCGCTTCCCGGTCAGCCATAGCGAATCCGTGGGTCCAGCGCCGCGTACAGCAAGTCGACTGCCAAGTTGGTGATCAGGTAGACCACCACCAGCACGGTCACGATCGACACCACGGTCGGCGCCTCCTGCCTGGTGACGGCTTGGTACAGCACACCGCCCACACCGTGGATGTTGAAGATGCCCTCGGTCACGATTGCCCCGCCCAGCAGCGCGCCGAAATCGGCACCGAGGAAGGTCACCACCGGGATCAGCGAGTTACGCAAGATGTGCACAGTGACAACGCGGGGCCGCGATAGGCCTTTGGCGGTAGCGGTGCGCACATAGTCGGCGTGCGCATTGGCGGCCACCGCCGAGCGGGTCAACCGCACCACGTAGGCGAACGATACTGCGCCCAAGACAATTCCGGGCAATAGCAGCCGTTGCAATGTCGCCTGGTCGCCCACCGTGACGGGTGCGATACCCAACCGCACCCCGAAGATGAACTGCGCCAAAAAGCCCAGCACGAAAATGGGCACCGCGATGATGATCAGGCTTGTGATGAGCACGCCGGCGTCGAAAATGCCGCCCTGCCGCAGTCCGGCGATCAGTCCGAACCCGACGCCCAGCACCGCCTCTACTGCCAGTGCCACCAGCGCCAACCTGATGGTTACCGGAAAAGCTTGTGCTAAGACTTCTTTGACAGTAAGCCCGGAGTACGCACGGCCCAAGTCACCGCGCAGGATGCCACCCAGGTAGTGCAGGTACTGCAGCCAGAAAGGGTCGTCGAGGTGGTATTGGGAGCGCAGCTCTGCGGCTACCGCCGGACTCAGCGGACGGTCGCCGCCTAATGCTGCAAGCGGGTCGCCGGGCAGCAGGAAGACCATGCCGTAGATCAGCAGGGTGGCGCCGAGGAAGACCGGAACCATGACGGCAATGCGTCGAGCGAGATACCAGCCCATCTCACGCCTTGACGATGTGCTCGTAGTCGGGCAGGCCGTTCCAGGTGATGGCAACACCGCTGACCGTCGCAGATCGGCCGGCCGCGGCGACGGTGTACCACAACGGGATAGTGGGCATGTCATGCAAGAGGATTCGCTGGGCGTCATCGGTCAGCGCATAGGATTGCGGCAGGCTGGCCGCGGCCTCAGCTTTAGCCAGCACCGCGTCGAAATCCGCGTTGGAGTATCCGACGTCGTTGGCTCCGGCGCCGGTGACGAACAGCGGGGCGAGAAACTCCAGCATCGATGGGTAGTCACCTTGCCAGGCAGCGCGAAATGCGGTTGTGATGCTGCGGTCAGTGACCTGGCTGCGGAACCCGGCGAAGGTAGGCTGCGGCGCGCCGACGGCGTCGACACCCAACACGTTCTTGATGCTGTTGGCTACCGCGTCCACCCACTCCTGATGGCCGCCGTCAGCGTTATAGGCAATCGCGTATTGACCGGTCCATTTCGAGATTGCGTCGGCCTGTGACCACAGTCGGCGGGCACGGTCCGGGTTGAAATCCAGCGCATCGCTGCCGCCGATATTCGCGTCGAACCCAGGCAATGAACTGGCGGTATAGTCGCGGGCCGGTGCGCAGGCGCCGAAGAAGATCTGCTGGCAGATCTGCGGCCGGTTGATCGCCGCCGACAACGCGAGCCGGCGCAGCCGGCCCTCCGCGCCGCCGAAATGGGGCAGCCGCAACGGCGTGTCGAGGCTCTGATTCACCGCCGCCGGCGCGGTGACGGCCCGATCCCCCAGGTCTTTGCGGTAAACCGGCAGCTCGCTGGGCGGGATCGTGTCCAGCACATCCAGATTGGCGGACAACAGATCGGCGTAGGCGGTGTCGAGGTTGGCGTAGAAGACGAACCGCAAACCCTTGTTCTGTGGCACTCGGTTGCCGTGGTAGCCCGGGTTGGGCACCAGTTCGAGCTTGACGTTGTGTAGCCAGGCGTTGCCTTCAGCGAGTTTGTACGGGCCGTCGCCGACCGGATGCCGACCGAAGGCGGCCATGTCCTTGAAGGCGGCGTCCGGCAGCGGGTAGAACGGCGAAAACCCAAGGCGCAGTTCGAAGTCGATCGTCGGCGACTTCAGCCGCACAGTGAACTCCCGCTCATTGACCACCTGTAGTCCGGACATGGTGTGCGAGGTCGCTTTTGGGGCAGCCACCTCATCGAAGCCGGCGATCGGGCTGAAGAAGCTCTGCTGCAGTTGGGCGTTGGTCGCCAGGGCGCCGTAGTTCCAGGCGTCGACGAATGAGCGCGCCGTCACCGGGGAGCCGTCGCTGAACGTCCACCCCGGTTTGAGAGTGATCCGATAGTTGATGTTGTCGGTGGTGTCGATCGATTGGGCGACCTCCAGCGACGGCGTGCCCTTGGCGTCATAGGACATCAGGCCGGCGAACAGCCGGTCGAGTATGCGCCCGCCGTTGCTGTCGTTGGTGTTGGTCGGGATGAGTGGATTCTGCGGCTCACCGCCGTTGACAATCACCACGTCCGTGCTGACCCCCCCGCCGCCGCATGCTGTGAGCGTCAGCAGTAGGGCGCCTATGACGCCGGCCACGACACGCACCATGGGCCCGACCCTAAGGGGTTTGGGTGACTTTCACGAAAGCCAGGCTCCGCGGCCGAATCGTGACAGGTGGCGATAAACGGTGTGGCGCACGGAAACGCGCGGCTACTGATTGACTCTGTCGGCGATCTGGTGAGCCATGCTGACCGCGGCATCGCGCGGTGCAGAACCGCCGCACGCCGTGATGTCTATGGCGACGTTGTCGCTCACGGTCAATGCCCGCCCGCACTTCCAACCGTTGCTGACATCGGTAGTGGCGGTCAGGGTGCCGTTGGTCTCGACGATCGGGCTCACACTGAACACCATCCTGTCGTCGCTGAATTTGCGGTGGGCGCAGTCCTCCCAGACTCGGGAAACGGTGGTTAAAAAGGCGGCTGCGTTGGCGGCCGCGGGAAACGACACCACCGCCTGAGCAACAAGGTGAGCGGGGTTGTTTCCCGGCTCGCTGACTGTATGTCTGACAACAGCACGCCACCCGCTGTCGGCATAGACGGGGCCCTGCGGCCCGGGAACCATGGACAAACAGTCCGTAGCCGAGATTTTGGAACTGTCGTCGACCATTGTGGTCCCCGATTGGGTGACCGTCAGGCCGGTAACGCCCATGGCGGTATTGATGTCGGCGGGGCTTAGCAGCAGCCCGTCGAGGTCCGGATCCGCGACAGGCTGCGAATGCGGCGGCGACGTGGTGGCAGGTACCTCGGATTTCTGTGTGCCACTACATGCGCCCGCCGCAATGCATGCGCCGACGAAAATGGGTGCGACGATCATCCGGCACATGCTTTATTGCTCCCAACTCGTGAGCCCGCAGCAAAAGAGATGCGGCCGGGCAGGCCAGTCGAGGCTATGGTGCGACGAGCCTACAACCGTCCATAACGACGGTCCGCGATTTCGTGATCACCGCCGCGACGTGCCCCATTCGCCCCTTCGCCGTCCCCTTGCAGGCTGAGATACCTCCGCGCGCCTGGGGGTACCCCTCGGGCCGCACGCGGCCCGCATCGTCGACTGACTACGCTCAATTGTCCAACTCCTCCTCGGGCCGCAAGCGGCCCGCATCGTCGTCTGACTACGCTCACAGCGTGAGCGAAACGCATGCCGAGGCGCCATCGTCATACCCGCCCCCTGCGGAGTTCGCCGAGCAGGCGAACGCGACTGCTGAGCTATACCGCGACGCTGACGAAGACCGGCTCGCGTTTTGGGCCAAGCAAGCCGAACGGCTGTCCTGGGCCACACCGTTTTCCCAAGTGCTGGACTGGTCGCAGGCACCATTCGCCAAGTGGTTCCTCGGCGGCAAGCTCAACGTCGCCTACAACTGCGTGGACCGCCATGTCGAAGCCGGCCACGGCGATCGGGTCGCGCTTCACTGGGAGGGCGCGCCGGTCGGCGACGACCGCACGCTGACTTATTCCGACCTGCAGGCGCAGGTATGCAAAGCGGCCAACGCGCTGACGAGCCTCGGTCTGGTCGCCGGTGATCGGGTCGCGATTTACCTGCCGATGATTCCCGAAGCTGTCGTGGCGATGCTGGCGTGCGCGCGACTGGGGATCATGCACAGCGTCGTGTTCGCCGGGTTCACCGCGACAGCACTACGAGCCCGGATCGAGGACGCCGAGGCCAAGCTGCTCATCACCGCGGACGGGCAGTTCCGGCGGGGCAAAGCAGTGTCGCTCAAGGAACCGGCGGACGAGGCGGTCCGACCGGGTACGACCGGTGACAGCCCTGTTGAGCACATCCTTGTTGTCCGCCGCACCGGAATGGAGGTCCCGTGGACCGACGGACGCGACCTGTGGTGGCACGACGTCGTCGACACGGCGCCCGCCGAACACGCCGCCGAGGCGTTCGACGCCGAGCACCCGCTATTCCTGCTCTACACGTCGGGCACCACCGGTAAGCCGAAAGGCATCATGCACACCAGCGGCGGCTATCTGACGCAGGCGGCGTACACTCACTACACCGTCTTCGACGTCAAGCCGGCGACCGACGTGTTTTGGTGCACCGCCGATATCGGCTGGGTCACCGGGCACACCTACAGTGTCTACGGCCCGCTGTCCAATGGCATCACCCAGGTCATCTACGAGGGCACGCCCGAAAGTCCCAACAAACATCGGCATTTCGAGATCGTCGAAAAGTACGGGGTCACAATCTATTACTCGGCACCGACGCTCATCCGGACGTTCATGAGGTGGGGCCGCGAAATTCCCGGCGCCCATGACCTGTCCAGCCTGCGGCTGCTCGGAACGGTCGGCGAACCGATTAACCCGGAAGCGTGGCGCTGGTACCGCGAGGCCGTCGGCGGCGGGCGGACCCCGGTCGTCGATACCTGGTGGCAGACAGAGACCGGCGCCGCGATGATCTCACCGCTGCCCGGAATTGCCGCCGCCAAGCCGGGTTCGGCGATGACGCCGCTGCCGGGCATCTCGGCCAGGATCGTCGACGATTACGGCAACCAAATCGAGGCCTGCCCCGACCGGGGCGAGCATGTCAACGGCTACTTGGTCATCGATCAGCCATGGCCGGCGATGCTGCGCGGCATCTGGGGTGATCCGGAACGGTACCGCGAGACTTACTGGTCCAAGTTTGCCGAGCAGGGCTGGTATTTCACTGGCGACAGCGCCCGCTACGACCCCGACGGCGCCATTTGGATGGAGGGCCGGATCGACGACGTGATGAACGTGTCCGGGCATCGGATCTCCACCGCCGAAGTGGAGTCGGCGCTGGTCGGCCACTCCGGCGTCGCGGAGGCTGCGGTGGTCGGGGCCGCCGACGAAACCACCGGCCAGGCGATCTGCGCGTTCGTCGTCTTACAAGCCGATCACGCCGACACCGTCGGCGAAGAAATCATCGACGAGTTGCGCGCCGAAGTGGCCAAGGAGATTTCGCCCATCGCCCGGCCAAGGGAACTGCACGTGGTGCCCGAATTGCCGAAGACCCGCAGCGGCAAAATCATGCGCCGGCTGCTGCGCGACATCGCCGACGACCGCGAGCTCGGCGACACATCGACATTGCTCGACCCGAGCGTCTTCGACGCGATCCGGGCCGGCAAGTAGGGCAGGGACGACGAGCCCGTCCGCTATGCCGGGACTGGAACGAACCCCGCGCCGGCGCGGTTCTTGGCGGTGACGTCGGCCAGCACCGCGTTGATCGACATCACCACCGCGGGGGTATGGAGCGGAATGTATTTAGTGACGCAGACCGGCAGCTTTTCACTGAATGCGCCGTGGATCATGCCGACCAATTGATTGTCGACGGTGACTGGCGCGCCGGAATCACCCTGTTGCCCACATACCTGCATCACAATGCTGCCCGGGTCTTGGCCAGGCCCGAAGACGACACCGCACGAGTTGCCCGTGGTGCGGCCCTGCTTGCAAGCGATCTCACCGACGGCTGGGTCCGGGCCGATGCCGTTGATCGCAAAGCCGTCGAAGTTGGCCACCGGTGTCACCTTGGCCGGATCGAATTGGATGACCGCGTAGTCGAGGGTGTCATTGCCGGCCACCATGGTGCCCACCGGGCCGCGGCCTTGCGCCGCTTCAGCGACGACTTGAGCACCGGGGCCGCCACAGTGTGCCGATGTGAAGCCGATCAGCTGGCCCGTGCTGTCAGTGCCGATCGTGGTCAAGGTGCAGAACGTGTCGGCGCCGATGACAATGCCCGCACCGCCACCCATGGGAACCTTGTCGTCAGCGGACGCGGTGATTCCCGGCGGACCGACCCAGGCCGTAAGCACGGTCACAGCCGCCGTCAAACACCGGTACGCGGTCTGCAAATCCACACTCCTGTCGACGTTTTTATCACCTGAGCCCGGTGAGGCTGCGTGGAGTCTACGTGACCCACTCGCTGCCGGGCCCGTGTTGCGGTGCCGCCTGGCCTCGTCTCGCACCGCGGCACATGGCAACATGAACCGCGACGACAGCGAACCGGAAGGACCGTCCGTGAGCAAGGGTGATCGCAAGAACTCCGCGAGCGATAGCAACCGCAAGGACGGGGTGCCCAGCACGTTGACCACGATTCCCTTGACCGATCCGCATGCCCTGCCTGTGGAGCCGTCGATCGGTGATCTGGTCAAGGACGCGACAGCTCAGATGTCGACACTCGTTCGCGCAGAGGTCGAACTGGCCCGTGCGGAGATCACCCGCGATGTCAAGAAAGGTCTGACCGGGAGCGTCTTCTTCATTTCCGCGCTGGTGGTGTTGTTCTACTCGACGTTCTTTTTCTTCTTCTTCGTCGCCGAGCTGCTCAACACCTGGCTGTGGCGGTGGGTCGCGTACCTGATCGTGTTCGGGATCATGGTCGTCGTCACCGCCGTGCTCGCACTCTTCGGTTACCTCAAAGTGCGGCGCATCCGCGGACCGCGACAGACCATCGAATCGGTCAAGGAGACCCGTACTGCATTGACCCCGGGCCACGACAAGGCTGGGCAGCAGGCGCTCACAACCTCCGGCGGCGGGACACCGTCCGACCCTTCGGGTTGGTAGATGGCAGCACCGGACCCGTCGGTGACCCGTATCGACGGGCCATGGCGTCATCTGGACGTACACGCCAACGGCATCCGATTTCATGTCGTGGAAGCGGTGCCAACCGAGAAGGACGCAACCACACCGCTGACAGCGCGGCCATTAGTCATTCTGCTGCATGGGTTCGGATCGTTCTGGTGGTCGTGGCGTCACCAACTGCGCGGGCTGGCCGGAGCCCGAGTAGTCGCGCTCGATCTACGCGGCTACGGCGGCAGCGACAAACCGCCCCGCGGCTATGACGGCTGGACCCTCGCCGGAGACACCGCCGGACTCATTCGCGCGTTGGGACACTCGTCGGCGACGCTGATCGGCCACGCCGACGGCGGGCTGGTCTGCTGGGCCACCTCGATGTTGCATCCCCGGCTGGTGCGGGCCATCGCGCTCGTCAGCTCACCGCACCCCGCCGCCCTGCGCAAATCGGCGCTGAGCCGCCGCGATCAGGGCCGCGCGCTGTTGCCGCCGTTGCTGCGCTACCAAGTGCCGGTATGGCCCGAACGGTCGCTGACCCGATCCAACGCCGCAGAGATCGAGCGCCTGGTGCGGAGTCGTGCCTGCCCGAAATGGGTTGCTTCTGAAGACTTTTCCGAATCGATCCGTCATCTGCGACAAGCGATCCAGATCCCGTCGGCAGCGCACTGCGCGCTGGAGTACCAGCGTTGGGCGGTCCGCAGCCAGCTACGCGACGAGGGCCGGCGATTCATGAGGTCCATGAAACAACAGGCGGCCATCCCTATCTTGCACCTACGCGGTGACGCCGATCCCTACGTGCTGGCCGATCCCGTCGAGCGCACACAGCGCTATGCCCCGCACGGCCGCTACATATCCATTGCGGGCGCAGGGCATTTCAGTCATGAGGAGGCACCCGACCAAGTCAACCGGCACCTGATGCGGTTCCTGGAGCAGGTGCACGGGCCGCGGCTCAGCTGACACATACCCCCGTGCCCACTGGCTGCGTGTCACCGATCTTGGCGAGCTGACTCGACACCTCCTTGGCGGTCAACACGAACCCGGTGTCGTTGTCGTCGACCGCCGCCCCGAACACCACACCGAGCACCCGGCCGTTGAGGTCTACCAACGGCCCACCCGAATTCCCTTGCTCTACAGTGGCTCTGACGGTGTAGA
>JAFAQO010000415.1 GCA_019246375.1 Mycobacterium sp.
TAATTCGGCCAACTGTCTGGCCATCGCCAGCCGCTCGGCGTCGTCCTTGCTTATTTCGCGGGAATCGAAGCGGACGTTCTCCAACAGCAGAACATCCCCGTCGGTCAGGCCCTCGGCGCGGGCCAGGGCGTCGGTGCCGACGACGTCACCGGCCAGTTGCACATGCCGGTCCAGTTGCTCGCCGAGCGCCGCCGCGACCGGCGCCAGGGACAGCTTGGGGTCCGGGCCGGCTTTGGGCCGACCCAGGTGCGCGGCCACTACCACCTTGGCGCCGGCGTCGACGAGCGCCTTCAGCGTCGGGACCGACGCGGTGATGCGGCCCGCGTCGGTGATAGCGCCGCCATCGTCGAGCGGGACGTTCAGGTCCGAGCGCACCAGCACGCCGCGACCAGAAACTCCTTCTGCAACAAGATCTTCCAGAGTAGGGATAGCCACGGTTCTAGAGCGACTTGCCGACCAGCGCAACGACATCGATGAGGCGGTTGGAGTAGCCCCATTCATTGTCGTACCAGGACACCACCTTGGCCTGATTCTCAATCACCTTGGTGAGGCCGGCATCGAAGATCGAACTGTGTGGGTCGGTGACGATGTCTGTCGAGACGATCGGCGCGTCGTAGTACTTCAGAATGCCCTTGAGCCTGCCCTCGGCAGCGGCTTTGAACGCGGCGTTGATCTCCCCGACGCTGGCCGACTTGGACAGATCGGCGGTCAGGTCGGTGACCGAGCCGGTCGGGATTGGCACCCGCAGTGCGTAGCCGTCGAGCTTGCCCTTGAGCTCCGGCATCACCAGGCCGATGGCCTTGGCGGCGCCGGTGGAGGTCGGGACGATGTTCAGCGCCGCAGCGCGGGCGCGACGCAAGTCTTTGTGCGGCCCGTCCTGCAGGTTCTGGTCCTGGGTGTAGGCGTGAATCGTCGTCATCAGACCCTTGACGATCCCGAACTCGTCGTGGATCACTTTGGCCAGCGGCGCAAGGCAGTTCGTGGTACACGACGCGTTGGAGATGATGTTCTGGCTGCCGTCGTACTTCTCGTCGTTGACACCCACGACGATCGTGATGTCCGGGTCGGTGGCCGGCGCGGAGATGATCACCTTCTTGGCACCGGCCTCCAGGTGGCCTTTTGCCTTGGCGGCGTCGTTGAAGCGGCCGGTGGATTCGACAACGACGTCGACTCCCAGGTCTCCCCACGGCAGCGCCGCGGGGCCCTCTTTGACCTCGAGTGACTTGATCTTGGCGGTTCCGACGACGATCGTGTCGTCGCCTTCCAGGCTGACGTCCTCGGGCAGCCGGCCCAGGATCGAGTCGAATTTGAGCAGATGCGCCAGCGTCGCGTTGTCGGTGATGTCGTTCACCGCGACCACCTCGATGTCGGTGCTGGTGCCCTGAGCCTTCTGCGCGGCCAGCGCTCGGAAGAAGTTGCGGCCGATTCGGCCGAAGCCGTTAACGCCTACCCGGACCGTCACGTCTCTCGTCTCCTTAGTCGCCGATGTACCGTCGTTAGCCTAGTGGCGATCGCAAGCGCGGCGAAGCCGGGCGCCGCGGGTCGCCAGCCAACAAGCCCGGTGGCGATCGCAAGCGCGGCGAAGCCGTTCGCCGCGGGTCGCCACCCAACAAGCCCGGTGGCGACTATGCGAGCCGCTTGCGGGCCGAGGTGCAACGGTCGGTCGTGGCGCCGGTCAGCTACTGTGCCTTGCGCAGCCGACGCAGCGCGGACTGCGCCGCGTGATAGCCGCACAGTCCGTGCACGCCGGCGCCCGGCGGGGTGGATTGCGAGCATAGGTAGACGCCGGGCACCCCGGTGAAGTAGGGGTCTACGGCCACGCGTGGCCGCAACAGCACCTGCAGCCCGTCGTTGGCGCCGCCGATGATGTCGCCGCCGATGTAGTTGGCGTTGTAGGCCTGTAGTTCCGCCGTTGACTTGGTGACGGTGGCGACGATCCGTTCACGGAATCCCGGCGCGAACCGCTCGATCTGGTCGACGACCGCGCCAGTGGCGTCACCGGTGTAGCCGAACGGCACGTGGGCGTAGGCCCAGATTGGGTTTGTGCTGCCCGCGGAGCGCGACCGGTCGGCCAGATATTGCTGCCCGACCAGAACGAAAGGGCAACCAGGCATGCGCCCCAGCGCCCGCTCACGTTCGACCTGCGCCGTCTCGGCGAAGGTGCCGCCGAGGTGGACGGTGCCGGCACGTCCGCAGTCGGCGTTCACCCAGGGGATGTCGCCGTCGATTGCGAAGTCGACCTTGAACGCCGACGAGCCTTGCCGATAACGCTGATACGACCGCTTGATCCGGGCCGGCATCACATCGCCGTAAAGCTGGCACGCGGCGGCCGGACTCAGGTCGAGCAGCACCACATCGGCATCGGGGATATCGGTGCGGCCGGCGACGGTGACACCGGTGGCAACGGCCCCGCCATGCTCGCACAGCGCGCTGGCTGCGGCCGCGGTGATCGCCCCCGATCCGCCTTCGGCGACGGGCCAACCGTAGCGGTGCCCGCTGGCCAGGATCATCAACCCGAGCGAGGCGGTCAGTGGCCGGTCCAGCCGGGTATAGACGTGCGCGGCCGCACCGCCGAATAACGCGCGCGCTTGCTCGGAGCGGAACCACCGCGCCATCACGGTGGCCGGCAACACCGCGCGCGGACCGAAACCGGCGAGCCGGATCGGGTGGCGCGGAATATTCAGGACCGGCCGCAGCAGATCTTCGGCCAGCTCGTCGAAACCGGCTGCCAGATCACCCAATGCGCGCCGCCACCGCGATCCGTCGGACCCCAGAGCGGCCGCGGTCTGGTCGATCGACTGGTACAGCACACCGGCGGTGCCGTCGTCGAGCGGGTGCGCACAGTCGATCTCCGGCCATTTCCAGGTCAGCCCATGGCGCTCAAGGTCGATCTCCCGCCAGAACGGCGAGCCCACTGCCATCGGGTGAAACGCCGAGCAGTGATCATGGATGACGCCAGGCAGCGTCAGCTCACCGGAACGCGCACCGCCGCCGATCGTTTCGGCGGCTTCCAGTACCTGTACGTCGACGCCGTGCCGGGCGAGCTGAATTGCGGCGGCCAGACCGTTGGGGCCCGCGCCGACCACGACCGCGTTGGTCATGAGCGCCGCTCCTCCCCATCGCTTCGCTCTGCATCGTCGCCGGCGCGGGTCATGAGCGCCGCTCCTCCCCATCGCTTCGCTCTGCATCGTCGCCGGCGCGGGTCATGAGCGCCGCTCCTCCCCATCGCTTCGCTCCGCATCGTCGCCGGCGCGGGTCACCGCGGCCCGGGCGTGACATCGCTCGGGCGTCTGGTCGGGTGGACGGGAATCTCGTCACCGGGCTCGGGCCAGGGCTGGCGGGTCAGCATGTCGTCGACATTGACATAACCCTCCTCGACCAGCCCGGTCTTGGCGTCAAAGATCCGATACCACTGCCGTTTGGCCTGAATGGGTTGGCCTTCCAGGACCACCACCCGAACGTCGCCCTCCTCAAAGTGACAGCGTCGCTGCACCGCCTCCAGTAGTTGCTCGTTGTGCAGGTGGCCTTCGCCGAAGTTCCACCCGACCAGCGGCCCGGCGACCATTTCGCCCTCGCGCATCTTGTAGTCGGCCTCGTTGTCCACCGCGCGGGGCAGCAGCCCGTTGAGCGCCCGGCCGTGCACGTGCATGGCCCGGAACGCTGCACCCTTATCGGTGACCATTTCGGCGGTCGCCGGGTCGTACATCGTGGCAAGTTGCTTGGCAGTCAGTGCCGAGCTTTTGATGATGTCGGATTCGATCTTTTCCTCAGCTCCCGCTCGAAAACACCAAATGCTGGTGGCCCAGTTTCCGGCGTAGTAACGCATCGCGGGAAGGAACGAAACCTGTTGCGGGAACATATTTCCCACTATCGGCACGACCACGAGCGCGAAGAGCAAGATCGCCAGCAACAGCGGGGACTGAAGGTCGGTGGCCTTGATCGAGGTGTAATGGCCGAACAAGTAGAACAGCGAAAAGATGAAGAAGACGTTCCATTCCAACGGGACTCCCATCGGGAAGTTGGAAATGATGTTGAGGTGAAAGATCACCATGAACCCGATGAGGAACCACCGCCAGGGCTGACCCTCGGCGAAGAAGACCAGAACCGCGGGCACGATGAATTCCGCTGTGGTGCCACCAACGTGCGCCATCAGCGCCGGCAACGCCGACGGTCGCAGGTCGTTCACGGGGTCGCGGTAGAGCCGGCGCTTGAACCAGTTGAACGCCTTGCTCCGCAGTAGTGCGTTGTTGCTCATCATCACCGCCACGACGTAGGGGAAGTGGTGATTGAGCTTGGACGTCGCCGCTCCCCACCACAGTGCGAGCAGGATGATTTTGAATCCGGCGATCTGGTCGACGAACGGGAAGAAGAACACGAACAGCTTCAGCCAATAGTGTTCGGCCCGGGCGGCGAGGAAGATCGTTTTGTCGCGCAGACCCAACACCGCCAGCGCGACGATCAACGGCACCACGACAACCGGGTCAATCAACCCGACATCACCGGCACCAGTCACAGGGCCGCCGTGTCCGGGTGCAAGCAACGCCCAGACGCTGGAGATCACCACGATGGCGTAGAGGGCGACGTCGACGATGGTGCGGGAATCACCGCTGGTGAACGGAACCTTGCCCGGCCAGGGCGGCAGCCGAATTGTGTTGGGCCGCAGCCAATACAGAAATCCGCCGAGCGGCGGCATGAACCTTCCGGTGAGCGGACCGGATCCGCAGCCCAGACCTAACACCTCGAACAGCAGGGCGAACACGACGACCTTCTGGTACACGATCGGCTGCGTCCACCACTGCGCGATGTGGCCGAGCCCCCCAAGACCGGGAGTGAGCGAGATGACCAGGGCGGGCACGGCGATAAACGCGGCGATCTTGATCAGGTAGAAGACGTACGCCACATATGGCGTGCCGAACCCGTGTTCCACCCAGTGACGGGTCACGACTTGCAGACGGGTGGCCCGTGGCAGGGTTTGCCAGGTATCGGCGTCGATGTCCGGAAGCTCGGGTGCCATGAATCCCATGACGGCCTCATTCCAGGAGTGAAACCAGTTGGCGTATTCAATGTATCGGCATCGCACTGCCGGTGTGTAGATCTTCCGCACCGCTTCGGCGTAGGTCGCCGACCTGAATGACTAGCTCGTCCCGGCGAACCGGCGCCCCGGTCAGATGCGGATCATCGGCTTGGGATACACCTAGCGGAATGGCTTTCCGAGCAACCCCTCATCACGCACGGATGCTTATTCGGTGCTAACACACGAGACTGCTTGCGGACCTACCGGACCACCAACCGGGCCGTCCGGGCAACCGGAGGGCCCTCGCTTGGTGCATGAACGGCAAATCGCTGCTGCAAGCGATAAATCAGCCCCCCAAGAATTTGGCGGTCCTGCTTTTCGATGCGCAAGTTGTGCCGAACGCCACGGGCGGAGTGGACGTCGCCGCTAGCTTCACACATAGCGATCATCCGCTGGTATTTGTCGATCTGGTTGTCAATCCTTAGGCGGTACTCGGTCAGCACACGCAGGAAGTAGTCGGCCTGACGCTGATCCGCCGTGCCAGGCGCAGCAGCAGAGTTATCGAGATTAGCGGCAGGCCGGTTCATGGTCATCGAAGACATGGACTTGTCCTGTCGGACATAGACAGACCCGGCGCTGGCCGTGCCGCCGCGGGGAGTAGGCGCGCTTCGATCATGCGCGCCAAAGGGCAAGTGCTGAGCGACGGCCTGGGCACGTTGGCGCCGTTGGGCCGTGGTCAGGTGTCGGTTGTGTCGATCCGCGGCCGCGCCGGCGTGCGAGTAGCGTGCGCTACCGTTGTCGGGCAAGGCGGCGAAGTCCATTTTGCTTCTCTCGACGGTGGGTTTGGTGCTTAGCGCGGAAACGCTAACTCACCCAATGCGAGGTGCACCATATACGCCGGCGATGAAGCTCAAGATCACTTTTGTGCGCGCAGCATGAACGGGCAAAGCCGTTGTGAGCTGTGGTTCGCAAACGTTGCGCGCGCCGTTCGGGTGGGTTCAGT